>CANQZO010000007.1 GCA_947628355.1 Candidatus Gastranaerophilales bacterium
ACCGCAGGTGTTACAAAGTTTGTAGGCTCGGCTAAAAAGCCAATCCCTGCAAAAGATAGCGAAATCAAGAAAATTATCCATAAAACACAAAATCAAGTTACAAAAGTTGAACTTGATGTTAAAGCGGGCGACAAAGTCAGAATTATTTCAGGGCCGTTCTCTGAATTTATCGGTGATATTACGGAAGTTTATCCAGATAAGTCTAAATTAAGAGCAATGGTATCAATCTTCGGACGTGAAACGCCTGTAGAACTTGAATATAAGCAAATTCAGAAAATATGATTGTGGAAGGAAGTAAAATTCCGCCATTACCACGAAAGGAGAAAACAAAATGGCAAAGAAAGTTGTAGGAAAAATTAAACTACAAATTCAAGCGGGTAAAGCAAACCCATCACCGCCTGTTGGTCCTGCATTAGGTCAGCACGGTGTAAACATTATGGAATTCTGCAAACAATTCAATGCTAAAACTGAATCACAAGCAGGATACATTATTCCGGTAGTTATAGATGTATACGAAGACAGATCATTCTCCTTCGTAACAAAATCACCGCCGGCAGCAGTATTAATTAAAAAAGCAATCAATTTGGCAAAAGGAAGCGCTGCTCCTAACAAAACAAAAGTAGGGCAAATAACAAAAGCTCAACTTGAAGAAATTGCTAAAATTAAAATGGAAGACCTTAACGCTACAACAATGGAATCAGCAGTTGAGATGATTAAAGGTTCTTGCAGAGCAATGGGCGTAACGGTAGCCGATTAATTGATTACTAATTAGTGGAAGCAAAATTGCGTTAAGACCACAAAAGGAGAAAAAAATGTCAAAATTAACTAAAAAACAAAAGAAAATAGCTGAAATGATGGAAGGTTTTAATCAACCTTGCTCAGCTGTTGAAGCTATTCAAAAATTACAGGAAGTATCTAAGGAAACATGCAAATTTAATGAAACGGTTGAATGTCACATGTCTTTAGGTATTGATGTTAAACACGCAGACCAGCAGATACGTTCAACAACAGTATTACCTGCAGGGCTTGGTAAAACAGTCAGAGTATGCGTTATTGCAAAAGGTGCTAAAGCAACTGAAGCTAAAGAAGCAGGAGCTGATGAGGCAGGTGCTGAAGAAGTTATCGACAAAATTGCAGGCGGCTGGTTCGAATTTGATACCTTAATTGCTACACCCGATTGTATGGGTATGCTCGGTAAATTAGGTAGAGTTTTAGGTCCTAAAGGTTTAATGCCTAACCCTAAAACAGGTACTGTTACTTTAGAAGTTGCTAAGGCTGTTAAAGACGCTAAAGCAGGTAAAGTTGAATTCAGAGCAGATAAACAAGGTATGATTCACGTACCTATCGGTAAAATTCAATTCTCTCATGAAGATTTAATGAAAAACTACATCACGTTAGCTGATGCTGTTTTAAGGGCTAAACCCGCTTCTTCTAAGGGTATTTACTTAAAATCAGTTTACTTAACAACAACAATGGGACCAAGCATTAAACTTGATTCAAAAAATGTTGCTGCAGAAGTAAAAGAAAATATACAATAGATAATTTTATTGTTTTTAATGTATAATAGAGTATATCAAACTTTGATATACTCTATTATTAGGGGGATTTTATGGCAAAACTGCAAACGAAACCGTTAAAACAACGATTACAAGTGTGGTCATTAATTAAACTATTAAAATTGTTTTTTTTAACGGAACAGCATTTATTAAAAATAAAAAGTATAAACTATCCGAAAGAGCAGTTTATATTTTCCATGTGGCATTGCCACCAGTGTTTGGTATACGGTGTAAAAGACAAATCCAAATTTTATGCTTTGATTAGTGCTTCTAAAGATGGAGAAATTATTGCTAAAGCTGCGAAATGTCTTAACATTAAATCAGTAAGAGGTTCGACAAGGTGCAGAAGTGTTATTGCCTCATTAGAATTAATTGAAAAACTAAAAGAAGGTAACTCTATCGGTATAATGGTTGACGGACCCAAAGGTCCCAAAGGAAAACTTAAAAGCGGAATTGTTAATATTGCCAAAATTTCTCAAGTTCCTATTGTGCCTGTTGCTTGGCATTCTAAATCAAAACTGTTTTTTGAATTAAATACTTGGGATAAGTTTAAGGTCC
Source organism: Candidatus Gastranaerophilales bacterium (assembly GCA_947628355.1). GTDB lineage: Bacteria > Cyanobacteriota > Vampirovibrionia > Gastranaerophilales > Gastranaerophilaceae > Avigastranaerophilus. The sequence goes on from CANQZO010000007.1 coordinate 2,115, forward strand.
CGATAGGTCCATGTAAAACAGTAGCACTATATGGCGACCCCATTCATATCCCTGCGGAACTTACAAAAGAAGAAACACAAGAGTGGTGTGAAAAAATAGAAGCAGAAATGAACCGTTTGCAAAAAGACTTGGAAGAAAATTACGATAAATATTTAAAACTATAAAAAAAGACCTCTTTAAGAGGTCTTTTTTTATAGTTTATTTTTTATTTATGCAATTCTTTGAAACATATAACCTATACCGCGTGCAGTAAGGATTAATTCGGGATTAGCAGGGTCGGTTTCCAGTTTAGAACGCAGTCTTGATATATGAACATCAACAACTCTCGTATCAATTCTGTGATCCGGCGGATATGACCAAACATGCTGCAATATTTCGTTTCTTGAATATGCTTGACCAGAGTTATTGACAAGAAGTTCAAGCAAACTGAACTCCATGCCTGTAAGTCTTATACGTTCATTTTTTCTGAAAACCTGTCTTCTTGCGGTATCAATTCTGATGTTACCTGTAGTAATAACATTTTTAGCTATTTTACTTGCAGGAGCGCTTACTTCTTTAGTACCTGTTCTTCTTAAAACAGCTTTAACTCTTGCTTCAAGTTCTTTCGGGCTGAATGGTTTGATAACATAGTCATCAGCACCCAATTCAAGTCCCGTAATTCTTTCGGAAACATCGCCTAAAGCGGTAAGAATAATAATAGGTACATCCGATGTTCTTCTTATTTCTCTCGTTACTCCGTAGCCGTCAATTTTAGGCATCATAACATCAAGAACTATTAAATCGGGATTATGTTTATTAAATGCCGCAATAGCTTCTTCTCCGTCAGTTGCGGTAATTATATCATAACCAATCATACTCAAACGAGCTTCTAAAATTCTTCTGATACTTGCTTCGTCGTCGGCTACTAAAATTTTTTGATGAGCATCCTGCTCAGATTGCATTTCGTTGTTTTCCGTCATTTTGCAGACCCCTTAAAATAAAATATATTACCTTTGTTTACATTATATTACAAAATATAAAAAAATCAAAATATTTCTTAAAATTTCATAAAATATTTTAATATAGTTTTGTTAATAAATAATTTAATTTATTTGATTTTTAGGTGATTTTATAGAAAAATTTTACTATTGCTTTATTGGAATTGAGGGCTTTTTATGAAATGAAAGATTTTTTGTCGAAATATAAAAATCAGAATGAACTTTTTGCGTATATTTCAATATTCATAGCGGTACTTTTATACGGAACAACGCTTACTGCTACAAAGATATGTTTGAATTATTATTCAACCCCGCAATTAATGGCATTTCGTATGTTTATTTCGGCATTGCTCTTTCTGCCTTTTCTTACAACCGTATATAAGCATATAAAAATTGAACCTAAAGATATAAAACTTATTTTGCTTATGATGTTATGCGAGCCGTGTTTATATTTTATTTTTGAAACTACGGCGTTAAAGTATACAACATCAGGGCAGGCAGGTATAGTCAGTTCTTTAGAACCTGTTATACTGGTAATTGCAGCAAGAATTATATTAAAAGAAAAATTTGTTAAAATAGTTTATTTGGGATTGTTTGTTTCTATTTTAGGCTCGGTGTTTCTAAGTATTTCATCGGATACATCCGAGCTTGCACCAAATCCTCTGTTGGGTAATTTTTTGGAATTAATTGCAATTATATTAACGGATACTTGCGTTATTACGACAAAGTACCTTATGGACAGATATCCGCCGTTTTTTCTTGCGGGAGTTTCGGTTATAGGTGGTGCTGTTTTCTTTTTCCTGCTAAATATATTTACTCACGGCTCCTTTCATATAGTTGTAAATACAAGTTTGTTTTTGGTTCTGTATTTGGGAATACTTACGGTAGTTGCATATGCGTTGTATAATTTTGCCATTTGTACTTTATCCGCAAGTAAATTTTCACCCTTTTTGTTTGTACTCCCAGTTGCAGCTGTTATATTCGGCTGGTTTTTCTTGGGTGAAACAATTAATATTAAACAATTTGCAGCGTGTATATTGGTCTTTTTAGGAATTTATATCTCACAGATAAATGATAAGAAAAAATTTGTAAAATTTACAAAAAAATTTCAAATACAAAACTTGTTAGTAAAAAGCAAAAAATAAATTGTTTTGTGTTATAATCCTATGGAGCATTAATAATGAAAAGGGATATTATGCAGGTTGGAATACCAAGAGCTTTATCATATTATGATTTTTTCCCGTTCTGGTGGGGTTTTTTCTCTGATTTAGGGATAGAAATAGTTTTGTCTGATAAAACAACTAAACAAACAATGAGCTTAGGCTCTAAGCTGGTAGTGCCCGAAACATGCCTGCCCGTTAAAGTTTATGTCGGACACATATTAAATTTAATTGATAAGGGAATTGATAAAATACTTGTTCCCTCGATACAATCAATTGCACCCAAAATATATAATTGTTCAAAAATCAGAGGACTGCCGGATTTAATAAGGAATGTAGTTAAACGTCCGTTTACGATGATTGACGCGACTTTAGATAAGTCCGAAAAAAACGGCGGATTATATGAATTTTTAAAAGAAATAGCTTCATACTTCGGAATAACTGATTTTGAGCGAATTAAAAAAGCCTCAAAAACCGCTTGGAAAGTTTATAATAATTTTTATGTTATGAGAAGAAGCGGTGTTTCTTATAAAGAAGCATTAAAATATGCAATTGAAGATAAAGTTAAAATAGCTGAAGATGAAAAGTCTTACCCTGTAACTGTTGCTTTAATTGCGCACGGGTATAATCTTTATGATGAACGTGTAAGTATGAAAATATTTGATAAACTTGAAAAACTGGATGTTAAAGTATTTACGGCTCATAATTTAACTCCCGAGCAAATGCAGGAGGGCTTAAATTCAATTAACAGCAGATTGTACTGGGCAAATGAGTACGAAATAACAGGTGCTGCGGCACATTATATTCAAGACAGAAATATTGACGGTATTATTACAATTAACGCTTTCGGCTGCGGTCCCGATTCTTTAATGTTAGAGCGTATTTCCCGCTATGCACGCAAACAATCAAAACCGATACTTCATCTTTCTATAGATGAACAAACAGGCGAAGCAGGTTTCGTTACACGTTTAGAAGCGTTTGTTGATATGCTGTACAGAAAAAAACGCTCTGCAGTGATTGATAAAATAAAATTAAAAGAAGATAAAAAAACTCGATTTACCGACATAAAATGCAGAGATTTAATATAAAAAAAAGAGGAACAAAAAAGTTCCTCTTTTAAGTTATTTTCCCCAAAACTTTATGCTTCAGGCTGATTCCATAAAGCATCTCTTATAAATTTGCTTTTTTGTGATTCTGCTGACAGTGCAACATTAATAGGAGTGAAGATAAATACAGAATCACCTATTTTTTGCTGGCTTCCCGATAGTGCATGTGTAGCACCGCATAAGAAATCAACAATTCTTAAAGCCTGTTCTTTATCTAATAAATGTAAGTTCAATACAATGGTTTTTCTGTCTTTTAAATGTTTAACGATAGAAATTGAATCTTCGTAAGAACGAGGTTCACAAACCATAACTTCGTAACCTCTGTAGTTAGGGTGATTAACTACTTTAGAATTTTGAGGTTTTTCCTCTTGCTGAGTGTAAGAAGGATTAAGAGCATAATTCCCTTGTGTAGGGTACTCGTCAGCTTCTTCCATCATTTCACCGTAAATACTGTCTTCTCTTCCGTCAAATCCCGATGTTAAAAAATCGATGATTCCTTTAAATTTGTCTGCAACTGCCAATTTTTCTTCCTCCTAAGTATTATTCAAATAGTATTCTTCCAAGTCTTATCATTGTTGCACCCTCATCAAGTGCGATTTTATAATCTCTCGACATCCCCATTGATATCTGTTTTAATTCTACTCCGAATTCAGATTGTAATTCATCGTATATTTGTTTGATATTTCCAAATAATTGGTGAAGTTTTTTTTCATCAGCGTCAACAGGTGCCATATTCATTAAACCGCATATCATTATCGAGGGCAGATTATTAAGTTCTTTAAATTCGGATTTTAGCTGTGTGACGGAAAATCCTGATTTTTGAATTTCGCCTGCGTTGTTGACTTGCAAAAGAATTTTTTGAACTATACCTTGTTTTTGAGCTTCATCTGAAATGGCTTTTGCTAATTTTAACGAATCCACCGAATGTATGAGTTCAAAATTTCCTACCGCATATTTAACTTTATTGGTTTGCAGGTGTCCGATTAAATGAAATCTGCTGTTTGCCTTTATTTCGGCAGGCAGTCTGTTGATTTTTTCAACAGCTTCTTTTACTCTGTTTTCGCCGAAATCCCGCATCCCCAGATTATAATAATTTATAATCTGTTTCTCATCAAAATATTTGGTTACTGCTATTATTGTCGGATTATAAGGTGCAATTTGTGCTTTTATTTTTCTGTAATTTTCAGCGATTTTTTCCATACCGGGCTTAAAAATCTCTCCTTTATTAAATTATTTCAAATCGAAGCACTGAAATTATTATATTAAAAGAATTTAAAGAACACAACAATTTGTTCAGTATGCAAAAAAATGAGTATTCAATAATCCCCGAAACCCATGTAACCATGGTTTTTTACATGATTTCAATTGACTTAATGTTTCTTAATATATGTTTAAAAATATGAAATAATTTGATTTTTTTTTAAAATTTTTTTAAAATTTTAGCAAATGAATGAGTTGTCTAAAAAATATTTACAAGAATTTAAACTTTATATTGAAGTTGAAAAGAATTTTTCAAAATACACTGTAAGAGCCTATAGCTCTGACATTTTGAGCTTTTTAATCTGGCTAAATGAAAGAGATATAAAAGAAGTTAATTATAATGTAATAAGAGAGTATCTTTTATATATTCAGCAGTTTAATTATTCAAAGACTACAACGGCGAGAAAAATAGCTTCACTAAGAACATTTTACAGATTTTTATACAGGGAAAGAATAGTTGAGGCAAATCCTGCGGTAGGTGTGCATGCACCAAAGCGAGGAAAGACTTTGCCTGAGTTCTTGACGGAAGCTGAAATTGAACAAGTTATGAATAATGTAAAAATTAATACTCCTGCAGGATACAGAAACAGAGCAATATTAGAACTTTTATATGCAACGGGAATGCGTATATCTGAATTAAGCAATTTGAATTTTGAAAATTTAAACTTGGATGAAAATGAAATAAAAGTTTTCGGAAAAGGTGCAAAAGAAAGAATTGTGCTTGTATCAGAGAGGGCAAAAAAGTTTTTGGAAACTTATATAAAGACGGTAAGAGGCTTAATTGCAAAAGGTAGTGAAATGAGTGTTAATTCACCCGTATTTATTAATAAAACAGGTTACAGACTGCAGCCTCAAAGTGTAAGAATAGCAATAAATGATGTTATGAATAATATTGAACTGCCTAAACATGTTACTCCGCACGTATTCAGACACAGTTTTGCAACAAAAATGCTGGAAAACGGTGCGGATTTAAGAGTTGTTCAAGAGCTTTTAGGCCACAGCAGTATAAGTAATACTCAAATATACACTCACGTTTCCGCGGAGCGTTTGAAACATTCTTATGAACTTGCTCATCCGCGGGCAAATTAATATAATATAGTAAAAAAGGGAAGTAAATTATGTATGATTTTATAACAATGGGGAGCGCAACGGTTGATGCTTTTATTGAAACAGATGCGGCAAGTATTGTATCCGTCAGTTCTACAGGCGCGAAAAAAGATTTTATGTCGTATCCCTACGGTGCTAAAATAGAAATTGATAAGTTCGATTTCCAAACCGGAGGTGGTGCTGTTAATACCGCTGCTAACTTTGCTACATTAGGGTTTAAAACTTCCGCAATTATTAAAATCGGTGATGAAATACAAAGTGAAAAAATAATTAAATCCCTTGAACATTTTGGTGTTGACCAATCAAATGTTATAAGAAGCAGAGAGCATAAAACAGGTTTTTCCATAATATTAACCAGTTTTCAAGGTGACAGAACGGTTCTTGCTCATAGAGGTGCAAATGCTAAATTAGACAAAGATGATATTAATTTTAATGCTATAAAACAGTCAAAATGGTTGTATCTTGCACCTTTAAACGGAGATTCCACCAAGGTTTTGGATAAAGTGGCGGATTTCGCCGAAGAACACGGTGTTAATCTTGCCATTAATCTTGGAACAAGCAGTATTAAGCAGGGAAAAAAGAATTTAATTAAAACTCTTAAAACTGCGGAGGTTATTATACTAAATAAAGATGAAGCCTCTATGCTGACGGAAATACAAGTCCGCCCCGATACAAAAAAAGAAAAATTTTCAGATAAACTTATTCACCCTGATATTATAAAAATGCTGAAAGAACTCAATTTCGGCAAGGGTAGAATTACAATAATAACCGACGGAAAACACGGAGTTTATGCTTATGATTCCGAAAAATTTTATCAATGCAGCGAATTTCCTGCTAAAGTAGTTTCAACTCTCGGTGCGGGTGATGCATTTGCTTCGGCTTTTACGGCATCACTTGTTAAAACGGATTGGGATGTTGAAAAATCTTTAAAATATGCTTCCGTTGCTGCGGCTTCAGTCGTTGAGAATTTCGGTGCGCAATGCGGATTTTTAACCTTTGATGAAATAAAAGACAGGTTAAAAAAACATAGTGAATTTAAAGTTAATATTTATAAATAAATCATAAAAGCCGTATTCATATTGAATACGGCTTTTAATTTTTTCAATGAACTTTTAATTACAATTAAGCTGCTAAAAGTTCTTCTTCTTTTTTCTCCTCCTCTTTTTCATCCTCAGTCATTGGTGTTTGATTATCTTCATTTTCTGCATTTTCTGCTTTATCCGAAGCAAGAGAGCCATAGAAACTTTGAGCTTGTTCATCAGCTTCTGCTTTAATAGATGTGTTAATTCCTTCTATTTCTTCATCTGTAAGACCTAAATCTTCGTAGCCATCGTTGATTTGATTTCTGTATTCTTCGGTTAATTCGGTGTATGTATTGAAGAAATTGACGTGTGGTTGTAATTCTTCAGAAAATTCATTAGGATTGAGCAGGTTAGAATTTTCTTCTAATTCGCTATTTTCCAATTCCGTAGAGTTTTGGGTATTGTAATCTGTAAAATTATAATTGTCTTTTAACCAATTTATATCATCGTTAGTTTGATATCCGTTTAAAGTTTCTCCATTTAATGTTACATCAAATGTACCCCATAATTCATTGTTTTCACTGCCGGTTCCGCTAAAGAAATTGTTTGGTCCTACACCTTCTTTTGCCGTTTCATGTTGAATCGTATTGATAGCTAAGTCTGAGTCTTTACCGAATGCTTCTTCAATACTCAGTGCTTGTTTAGAACCATCAGCACCGGTTTTATAAACCATAACTCCGCCTGCTGTTAATTCATTAGCATCTACTGTGCCATTACCATCTGTATCTAAAGAAGTCATTTCCGCCCAAGCTGCATCTTTACCGGATTTACCGCCCTCATAGCCTAAGAACTCATTTTCATTCGATAAATCACCATTGCCGTCTTTATCTATGAAAAAGTCAAATTGATTACCTTCGATGTCTTGAAATCCTTGAGGTTCACAAGTAGTCGGAGGCGGGCAGCATTGTGCTGCTTGTTCTTCAGCTTCTTCTATTTCTTTTGCTTCTTCTTCTAAATTGCCCATTTCAGAATCTAATTCATTTGCTTCTAAAATTTTGCTGTTAAGGTCGCCAAGTAAAGAATCTATTTCGTCTACTTGTTCATTAGCAGTTGTAAGTGCTGCCATTGCTTCAGCAAGCTGCGGTTTATCAGGTAAAGAGTTTTTAATGTTTTCTTGTAATTGGTCTCTTGTCATACCTTCGCCGCCTTCTTTATTGGCTTCAATGTATGCTTGTATGTTTTCTCTTAATGCTTTTTGAGCTTCTTCATCATATTCTTCGGTTTCTTGTTCTTTTTTATCTGCAGCAGCTTTAATATTCTTTTCAGCTTCTTCTGCTAATTCTTCAATCTCAGATTCAATGGCTTCCATTTCCTCTTCAATTTTTTCTCTTTTTTCTTTTAATTCTTCTAATCTTTCTTCAATTTCTTCTTTAGTAAGTCCGCTTGTACTTACACTCGATGTTGCATTTAATGCAGCTACTGCATCAGCATAATCTGCTTCTGCAGCTTCACCTGTTGCCGGTGTGTAACTTGATGAAAAATTAACTAAAGCATCTTCTTCGTTGATTAATGCGCTTTGACCGCTGGTTTGTGCTGCTTCTAATTGTTGAAGTCGCAATAATTCACTGGAATTATTAATTCCTACTGATTGTGTCATTTCTTTTCTCCTATCCTCGTTTATATATTTTACTCGTGTATTCATGTAAAGTATTTTTATTTTTGGGAATTGCCCCACAATTAAACAATAAATTTATTTCATTCTTGGAAAGTATATTTTTCATTGAGTTTAATTAACTTTACATAAGTTAACAAAAAAGGAGATGATATTTGTATCATCTCCTTTTAAATTTAATTTTGTTTGTTATTATATTTGTTTATCAAACATTTGTTTAATACCGTCAACAGAGCTTAATATACCTGTTGCTTCATAAGGCATATAAACAACTTTATTATTAGCACCTCTTGTAATATCCTGCATTGTTTCCAAGTATTTCATAGCAATTAAGTATTGGTCGGGCTTGCCTTTATCTGCTAAAGCACCTATTATTCTTGAAATTGCTTCTTTTTCAGCGTCTGCTTCAATAATACGGGCTTGAGCTATACCTTCCGCTTTTAATATTTCTGCCTGTTTTTCACCTTCGGCTTTATTAATGGCTGCCATTTTTTCACCTTCTGCCGTTAATATTGCGGATTTTTTTATACCTTCTGCTTCTAAGATAGTTGCACGTCTGTCCTGTTCAGCTTTCTTTTCTTTTTCCATTGCCTGTTGGATTGATGCAGGCGGAACGATATCTTGAAGTTCAACCCTGTTTACTTTAACGCCCCATTTATCAGTCGCTTTATCAAGGATTTCTCTTAATTTATCATTAATAATGTCACGTGAAACGAGGGTTTCATCTAACGCTAATTGACCTACAAGGTTTCTTAAGTTTGTTTGTGTTAATTTTTCAATAGCTTCCGGTAAGTTTTCTATAGAATATATTGCTTTTCTTGCGTCTACTATTTGAAAGTATAAAAGAGCGTTAATACTTATTGTTACGTTATCTTTCGTAATTACGTTTTGACGGGGAAAATCATATACTGTTTCTCTTAAATCTATTCTTGATGAATTACTTAAGGTTGAATATGTTCTTCCGTCTAATGTTTTTTGTTTAATGATTTTAAGCATTTGACGTGGTGATTCAATAAAAGGTACTATCCAATGCAAACCTGCCGTTAATGTTTTTGAATATTGTCCAAATCTTTGTATTATTACCGCTTCTTGCTGCTGTACTATTATCATTCCTTTCAGAAAGTATAATATGACGGCAACTAAAAGTATCAGTGCGAAAATGCCCATAATTCCTCCTTATATTTTTTCTACATATAATATTAAACTGTCATTTCTTATTATTTTTACATCACAATCAGCGGGAATTTCTTCATTACCCTCATTAAGTCTTGCTTCCCAGCGTTCATCATATAACGTTACCGCACCTGATGAAGCATTTATAGGTTCTATACTTTTTACGATTTTGCCGATGTACTGTGCTTCAAAATCGGCATTTGTTTTGATTTTTAATGCTTTTACAAGCATCGGTTTAATAAATAATATTGATAATGTTGATATAATTGCAAATACTATAAGTAATTGTGAAAAATTTCCCCACCATAGTGAAATTATTGCAGTTATTATTCCTGCAATAGCAAAGTTTATGCAAAACATTGTCGGGACAAAAATTTCAAATGTTATTGCAACTAATGCTAAAATTAAATAAATCATCCATAATTCCAAAAATGCCATATTATCGTCAACCTTTCTTGATTTTGATAATATAACATTTTTTTAAATTAGTAAAGTAACTTGATTATTGATTTTCTATAGGCTGCTCACTTAGTTCTTTCAGCTTTTCTTGAGCTGCTTCTTTCGCTTTTTCTTTCAATACCTCTTTAGCTTTATCTTTATTTTTAAACAAAGATTTTAATTTGCTTACATTTTCTTTGTTTTCTTCAATTGCAGCTTTTGTTTCATCGGTTAAAGCCTCTGAAGCTGCTTCTTTTAGTTTATTTTTTGCGGTTTCTTTAGCTTTTGTTTTGATTTCTTCTTTACTCATTCCCGATAACTCTTGTAATTCGGGAGGGATAACCGTATCAGCCGGAATACTCTTTAAATAATTTTCTGCTTTTTCCATATCAGATTGCAGAACGAGCCATTTGAATGATTTAATTAAAGTCAATGGCTTAGCTACATCTCCTCTTACAACTACTTGGAATTTTGTTGCATTTGTATCTGATATTTCTTTACCAAGTGACGGAATTTGATTCATTTCACTTTCTGTTACCACTTCTGTGAATAAGAAGAATAATTTACCCATAACAAGACTCATACCCGGAGTCGCTTTCATTAAGTTTATCGGATTTAACATAGCGACAGGTCCTAATGAATCCGACACTTGAGAACCTAATCTTCCTCTTAATTTTATATCTATCTTATTTTTTAATAAATCAAAATTACCGAAGATATATGTTGCCATTATATCGCCTGATGAATCAATAGGATTAATTTGAGTAATCCCGTTATTAAAAGTTAAATGACCTTTTAACAAATTATAGTGGCTTGTATCAAACGATAATAATGAATTTAAAACACTTCCTATTGTTGATTTAAAGAAATCGTTTTCTCTGATATTTTCAGCCATAATAAGATTTTCCAATTTTCCGAAAGGTCCTAATTGTCCGTTTCTCATAGCAAAATCCACATTACCTTTTAATGATTTCATTTGTTCTTCATAAGTTGCGCCTTTTAAACTTATGTTTGCGCTGAAATCCATTACTCCGCTTAATGTATCTTTCATATTTGCAGCATCTAGGAGAGTTTGTTCCACATCTAATCCGCTGCCTTTTAATGCTGTTTTTATTTCGCTTGTTATTAAATTCATTGATACATCGCCTCTTATTTTTCCTTTAAAGGCTGATGTTAACAGATTTGTTAAGTATAATACATTGTTGTTTAATGATATATTTGCGGTTGTATCGGTTAAATTTATATTCCCTGTCTTAATGTGTTTAATATCAATATCTCCCTTTTTAATTATTACGGGGATATCAGCGGCAGCAGCATTGCCATTTGAAGCAGTGCTTGGCTGTGAAGCCGGGACATATTTCATTGCCGCGTCAGATACTTTCATTAGTTTATCCGCGTCGGTTAAATTTGATATTAAGTTTAATGTTCTTATTGTAAAATATTTAGACGGTGTTAAATCCGCGTTTATCATTACATTATAATCGGAACCGTTTGCTAAGAGATTTTTTATATTTATATCTAAGTCCTTACCCTCAAATTTTGCTGCTGCTTTTTCCATTGTCAGCATTAATTCGGGGATAGCTGCTTCCCATATATTAAATTCACCTCTAATTCTCGGAGATGACAAATCACCGAATACAAACATCTGTCCTTTTGCTTTTAATTTTGATTGAGGAAATGCATATATTACTCCGTTTAATTCAGAGGGCATTTTTACTTTTATTAAGTTTATATTTGGATTTGAAGTATTTAATTTTGTTATTGTTCCGTCAACACTTACTACATCTTCTAAAGATGTTATGGTTTTTTCGGGGTCTTTAGGGTCTTGAGTCACAGATTTTATAAAAAATCCTGTATCTTTTATTTTTAATCTGTCCCCTTTTAAGTCTATAACTGTTTGAAGTATTGTATTTTTATTTTGAACATTTTTTATGTCTATGGGGGTTATGTAGTTATCTTTGTTAGCTTCAAGTGCTGCCGTTATTGTTTGTTTCTTTTCATCACCGATAACATTTAAGTAAAACGGAAGTTTTCCTTTTGAATTGATGAATTTTTCTAAATCTTTACCTAATAATTTCTTTAAGTCACTTGTAATTAAATCGCCTTTTGCATCAAAATTAAAGTCGGGTTTATTCATATAATTTTTTATTAATCCCGAGAAGTTAACTACAGTTGAATTGTTTATACTTATTTTAGCGGGATCAATTGTTATGTCTTTTTCGCCTATTGTTAATACGAAATTATCGCAATTAACCGATGCTCCGTTCATAAACATTTTAAAGTCACTATTTTTTATTGTCCCCGTAAATTTATCAAAATTGCTTGTAAAATCAGCATTCAGCAAATTATTCATATAATTTATTTTATTAACTTTATCCGTCAAAGATAAATTATTTAAAGATAAATTCAGAGTAGCTGCGGCTTTTTTTAATTCACCTTGAATTTTTGCATTTAAGTTTATATTACCCGAGTTAACGGCATAAGTATTATTTATTTCCTGCGGTAAGAACATTGTAAATACAGTAGCTAAAGGCATTTTTTCCATAAATACGCTTATATCCGCAACTGATTTTTCATCAATAGTACCGTCAATTTTAAATAAAGTTTTAGCTATTTCAACGCTTGTATCAATAAATTTAAGCATACTGTTGTCGAGCGATATTATTGAGTTTATTTTTGCAAGCTGAAGTTTTTTAGCCGTATTTTTTATAACGCAGTCTTTTATTGTTATTGTTCCGTTTGAGGTTAATTTTTTAAAGTCGGTTTTTATGTTTGTATCAGCTATAAAATAGCCTTCGCCCTTTATCGGTGCAAGTTCATGTTTTATGTGAAGTGAATCGAGTGTAGCTTTTATTAAATTTATTACATTATCCGTATGTATTTGATTTGATTTTATTGTTAAGTCCAATTTTGGATTTTTTGAATATTTTAAAAGTCCTAAAATTGAGAGTTTTTCGTCTTTTGTAATAAATAAATCCGTATCAATATCAGCTTTTGTTCCGCGGGTTTTAATATGTAATTTACTTTCGGGAAGTTGCATTCCCGCTAAATTTAAAGTAAAGTTATCAACATTTAAAAATCCGTTTGATACAATAATATTATTTTTTTGTCTGATTTTTATTTTAGAGTCTATGTTCGTTTTTAAGTCATAAGCCTTATACATAGCAACGGGGTTTATAAACGGGATTTCCGTGCGCTGAACTTTATCATCTTCTTCATCCAGTTTGCTTTGCTGAGGTATAAAGGTATCTACGTTAATATTGGCAGTAATATTTTTAGCTTCATTTAAGAACAATTCTGCATTAGTTTTTAAAGAAATGCTTTTTCCGTTATTGTAGCCGAATACAAGTTCATCGCCCTGAAGTTTTAAATTGTCGCCTGTTTTTAAATCATTGATTACTGCTTTGTAGTTTGTAATTTTAACGGCAGGAACAATTACTTTTATTATTGAAGCGTCAAAGTCGGGGTTTTGTTTTGTTTCCACCGCTTGTTCAATATTTTCTTCATTTTTATTTAAGATTTCTTCGTATGCTTGAACTGCTTTAAATGCTTTACCGTCAACTATGTCAATGTTAATAACGGGATTATATAATTCAGCGGTAGGAACTTTAACCGTTAATAATAACAGGCTGGGCAGTGCAAGTCTTACTTTAAAACCGTCTGCGCCTATTACTTCGGAGCCGTCAGGCAGTTTGATTTTTATATTATCCGCCATAATTCCTGCGGATAACAATGGTGTCGTCGTTATTTTAGGATTGTCAAAGTCAAGAGTTAAATTTGTTTGTTCTTTTACTATTTTTTGCAGGTCGGGTTTAAATTTGTTTAAATCGACAACTCGGGGCAAAACAAACAAAAACGCCAAATATAAAAGAACCACAATACTGATAATTGTTATACCCAATATCTTAAAAAATTTTTTCATTATACTCTCCTAACCTCAACATTGACTTATTAATAAAAATTATAATTCAAATATCTGTGTTTAAATAAAAATTTGAATTTATGTTAAGTTTTCAAATAAACAGAATATTTTACTTTTAATTTTTTTGTATTACGATATTTTTGAGTTGTGAATCCGATAGGTTAGATTACAAATAAGTAATGACTTAGTCTTTGTTAAGATGGGAAAGCAATTCACGAGGTACAAGAAGAAAAAAGGAGAAAAAGATGCCGGTAGCATCAATGATTGAATTATTGGACGCAGGTGTTCACTTCGGACACCAAACACAAAGATGGAATCCTAAAATGAAACCGTATATTTACGGAGCAAGAAACGGAATTTATGTTTTAGATTTAAGAAAAACATCGGAAAAATTAGACGAGGCTTATGCTGCAGTTAGGGATTGTGCTGCAAGAGGCAAAAATGTTGTTTTTGTCGGAACAAAAAAACAGGCAGTAGATGTTGTTGCAGAAGAAGCTGCAAGAGCAGGAGCTTATTATGTTAACAGAAGATGGCTGGGCGGAATGCTCACTAACTTTGAAACAATAAGAGGCAGAGTTAATAAATTAAGAGAAATTGAAGACTTCTCAAATTCCGGTCAAATGGAAAAATTACCTAAAAAAGAAATTGCTCAAATGATGAGAAAATTATCAAAATTAACAAAAACATTGGGCGGTATCAAGGAAATGAGAGGAATGCCAGATTTACTTGTTATTATTGACCAGAAAAAAGAAGCTATTGCCATTGCGGAAGCTAATAAATTAAATATACCTGTTGTATGTCTTGCAGATACTAACGCAGACCCCGATGGTATTGATTACATTATTCCCGGCAACGATGACGCAATCAGAGCAATAAAATTAGTTTGTTCTAAATTGGCTGATGCTGTTTTAGAGGGTAAACAATTAAGAGAAAACAAAGCAAATCAGATGTCAAAAATTCAGTCCGTAAAAGCTGAAGACGCTGGCGTTGAAGAAGAAGTTAAGGCTGAAACTGAAACAATCGAAGCTGAAGTTCAAGAAACAGCTTCTGTTGAAGAATAATATTGAAAGGATATAAATTATGGAAATAACAGCTGCAATGGTGAAAGACCTTAGAGAAAAAACAGGCGCAGGCTTTATGGACTCTAAAAAGGCTCTTGAACAATGCGATGGTGATATTGAAAAAGCAATGGAATTCTTAAGACAAAAAGGTATTGCTTCTGCTGAAAAGAAACAAAACCGTATTGCCGCTGAAGGTTTAGTCGCTACATATATTGAAAATGGCACGGGTGCTATTGTTGAAGTTAACTGCGAAACTGATTTCGTTGCTAAAAATGATGATTTTAAAACATTTGTTAACGGTTTAGCTAAACATATTGTTTTAACTCAACCTAAAGATATGGATGCTTTAAATTCTTCTTTTTGCTCTGTATGCAATATGAAGATTGAAGATGCCGTTAAAGATAAAATTGCTACAATAGGTGAAAAAATAAGCATTAGAAGATTTGAAATATTAAACGGAAATCTTGCAACTTATGTTCACAACGGCAAAATCGGTGTTTTAATTTCTGCTTCGGCTCAAGATGAAGTTCTTTTAAAAGATATAGCACTTCATATAGCTTCTTCTGCCCCCGAATTTGTTTCAAGAACTCAAATTCCTCAAGAGGTTATTGATGAAGAAACAAGAATTGAAATGGGTAAAGAAGATTTAGCTAAAAAACCCGAAAATATCAGAGCTAAAATTGTTGAGGGCAGAGTTAATAAACTTATGGCTCAAAAATGTCTGCTTGAACAGCCGTTTGTTAAAAATCCCGATCAAACAGTTGAACAGCATATTGCAGGCAAATTGGAAATTAAAGCATTTGTTCGCTGGACTTTAGGTGAAGGTCTTGAAAAAAGACAAGATAATTTCGCCGAAGAAGTAATGAACCAAATGGTTAAATAAATTAACTTACAATAATTAAAGACGGGGAAATTTTTTCCCCGTCTTTATGTTATAATTTTTTTTATGATTTTATATTTTATAATATCTGTCTTAACAGTTTTATTAACGGCAGGACTTTGTTTTTTTATCAGTTTAAATAAAAAATATAAGAAGTCCTGTTCTGATTTTGCTAAAATTCTACTTGCGCTTAAAAGACTGAGATATGGTGATATTAATGTCCGCTGTTCTGATTTGAATGATAAGCTGCTTGAAAATTCAATAAACAGATTAATAGAAACTATTTATGACCGTGAAATGATGATAAAAGAATATCAGTCAACTTTATCTAAGAAAAATTTGTCTTTGGAAGAAGTATTAAATCAAGAAAAACAATTGCGGACTGTTAAAGAAGAATTTGCCGCAACTTTAACTCATGATATGAAAGTACCTGTTATTGCCGAGTTAAACTCTTTAAATTATCTGCTTGAGGGTCGTTTCGGTGATTTAAACGACAAACAATGCCAAGTGCTTGAGCTTATGAAATCTTCTAATCTTGAATTAAAAGAGCTTATTGAAAATATGCTTGAGGTGTATAAATTAGAGCAGGATAAATTAAAACTAAATCTTAGTGAAAATAATTTAAGTGAGTTTTTAAATTCTATAATCAACGAAATGCAGCCTATCGCTTCAAATTCCAAACTTGAAATATCGTCAAATGTTAATGATGAAAATCCGATTATAATTACATTTGATAATTTTCAAATAAAAAGAGTAATAAAAAATCTTATACAAAATGCAGTATCATTCGGCAGTGCTAATTCCGTTATTGATATATCGGCAATATCCGGTGATAACAATGTTAAAATTTCGGTAAAAAATAAAGGCTGCGGAATTTCAGAGGAAGACTTGGATTTAATTTTCCATAAGTATTATACGGGTCAGTCTAAGTTTAAAAAGTTAGGAACGGGGTTAGGTTTATATTTATCAAGACAAATAATAATGGCTCACGGCGGTGATATTTCGGTAAAAAGTAAAGACGGATTTACGGAATTTATAATAACTTTACCCGTTAAATGTTCCCCGTAGAACTGTTTTTATCATCTTCGTATTGTTTAATATCTATATTCTCATCAGGTATTTGCTGCATTGATGAGTATTTGTATCCAGCATTGTTAACATCTATTTCGATATTTACGTCTGTATCTATCATTTCCACTTCATCCGAGGGAAATTCTTTTATTTTTCCGTCAGCTAATTTAACAGATACGTTTTTTGTTAGAATATTTAATCCGCAGACTCTGCCTACACCTTCTGCGGTCATAACTCCCGAGCCAATCGGCACCATTTCTTTGGCGGTTTCTATATAATTTTTATATTCATAATTTAAACAGCATAATAATCTTCCGCAAGTACCCGATATTTTACTCGGGGTAATAGGCATACTTTGATCGTGTGCAAGTTTGATATTTATTGAATCAAACTGGCGCTTAAATGTACAGC
>CANQZO010000008.1 GCA_947628355.1 Candidatus Gastranaerophilales bacterium
CTTTTCCGCCCTGCCCCCATTGATAACAATCAACAAGAAATGCAGTCACAAGGTGTGATTGAAGTTCCGCAAAATCAAAATGCACTTACGGAAAGCGATTTGCTGAAATCTCAGCGTCCCGCTACTTCTGATGTTAATCAAGCGATAACAAATGCTTTTTCTACAGGTGCTTCTAATGTATCTGTACGTGGTGTTAACTGGATGTGTTCACCTCAATTATTTACTGATGCGGAGTTTAAAAATTATTTACAAAAACTTGATAATATTTTGAAACTTAATTTGAGAAAAAATATTCTTGATGTGAATGAAACACCTCAAAATAATTCCGTTGAAGTTAAATTGGCTGTTGATAATAACGGTAACTTAACTCGATCAATGGTATCAGGTTCAAGCGGTTCGAAAAAAATTGATGATGTTGTGTTACAAAGTATTAATGAAACTTTTGCGGGTGAAAAATCCCCAATTCTCACTAACAGCGATTTAAAATCAGATATTTATTATCTAAAGGTAGTAATAAAATTGTAATTTGTGATATTATATTTTATTATATTGTATGGGTAGAGAATATAGAGAATAAAATAAGTGCTTTTAGTTGAAGAACAACGTGCTTTAATAGAAAAAACAGTCAAAAATAATAAGAATTTCTTTGGCAATGAGGATTTGTTAGAGGATTTTTGCAGTGAAGCATTCAAAAAATCTTATATGATTTTTAATTCTTCATCAAATATTCAAAAAATTGAAAATTATATCGGAAAAGTTGTTAATACTTCTATTTTGAGCGTACTTAAAAATTCGGGCAGAGTCAGACGAGTATCTTCCGGCTTTGTACCTACTAATGAAGTTAAAATTGAAGATTTGGAAGTTAAAAATTCCGCTTCCTCTGAAATTATTTCATCTGATTATATTTTAGATTTTCCCGATCCTAAAGAGTCTGCAGAAGAAGTTTTAATTACTAAAGAGTGTTTACAGCGAATTGCTGATGCGGTTTGTGTTATTCATAAAGAATTACCTTCGCAGAATTTTCTTGATATTTTTTATTTGAGATATGTTAAAGGTTTAAAACAGAGCGAAATATCTAAATCACTTAATATTTCACAATCTGAAATCAGTAAACGGTTAATGCAGTTATCTAAATTAATCAGTAATTTTCTAGACGGCAGTAAGCGATAGGCGGCATGATGAAGTGTCGTAAATGTGCAGCTCAGATACCGGATAATTCTGTAAGATGCCCTAATTGCGGTATAAAAGTAAGCATGCATTGCCCTAATTGCGGAACTTCTAATGTTTTTGGAAATAAATTCTGCAGTGAATGCGGATTTGCTTTGTTAAAAAAATGTCCAGTCTGCGGTGCTGTTAATATTTATTCCGCTGATAAATGCAGAAAATGTGATTATAGCTTTTCACAAACTGAGGTTAAAATTTCCGAGGCGCAAATCAATAAAACCCTTTCGGATAAAGATGCCGATGTACAAAATGATGTTGAAATAAAACAGCAGTTAGATAAACCTGTTGAAGATATATCGGCTGAAGAAGTTGTAGAGGCTTTTTCGGAGGTTTATTCGGACAATCAAAATGCTGTTTTAAGCATAAATCAAGAAAATTCAGATACCTCCGAAATGAATTCTTCGGAAGAACAAAAGTCTGAAGTTCAAATTGAAAATATTACCGAAGAAAAAAAAATCGAAAATATTGAAAATACTAAGATTGATAATCCTGTCGAAGTATCCGAATTTATTGAAACCGATGAAATTAAACCTTTAGAAGAAGATATTGATATAAATAACGAAGAAGAATATGATGATGACGAGTCAGAAATAATTAATACCGAATATGTGCAAGAGTCCGATTCAATCGGATTTCAATCAGATATAGTTGAGAAAGTTACAACCTCTTTAAAGACTTCTATTACAAAGCATATTATAGCTATTCAAGGTGCTGAGGGCTGCGGGAAAAGTGCTGTATTAAAACAGACTGCGGATTTACTAAAAAATGACGGGTTTTTGTTCTTATACGGAAGCTGCACTCCTTTACTTCAAATTACAAGTTTTGGGTTTTTTCAAGATGCTTTTTTAAGGATTATGGGATTTCCCACTTATACCAAAACTACGGAAGCATTTTTTAAGGACTTTAAAAAAAGTGAATTTTACGGAATGTTTAATTTCCTTAACAGTGATGAACTTGCTTTATTTTTAAATATTTTTTATCCCGTTCAAAAAGATAAATTTGAGAATATACTTATTAACAGACAGGTAATGTTTTCTATTCTTGAAAAGGTTATTAAATCGTTTTCTTTAAATACTAATCTTGTTATTGCAATAGATAATTTTGAACTTTTAGACGGTGCTTCTTATGATTTCATTGTATATATGTTAAATAAAGGCTATTTTAATGACAGAGTTAAATTGCTGACTGCTTATCAGGAAAATAAAAAAATTCAAAATTATTTTGACATAGCGGGAGTTGATGAAAATATATTTGAAATGATAAATATGGATAAACTTACTCCCGAAGAAATGATTAATTCGGTTAAGCATTCTTTATCTATTGATGTAAAAGGAATTATTCCTAAAGAGTATCTTGATAGTATCATTGAAAAATCAAACGGTAATGCTTTAAAATTTGAACAGGAAACAGCCCTGTTATTTAATACTGGATATATATCAGTTGTAGGTAATAACATTGTAATAAATGAAGAAAATAAGCCTGTAGGTGATATTGAAACATTTGAAGAATTAATTAAATTGAGATTAAATTCGCTTGCTCCTGCGGTTAAAAACGTATTATTTACCGCCGCTATTATGGGATTTAGATTTGCTTGCGGAATTTTAATTTCAGCGGTTAATCTGCCTGTCGATAAGGCAAATAAAATTCTTGACTATCTCAGACAGGAATTATTTATAACGGAAGTCGACGACTATACTTTTGAATTTAAGAGTCTTGAGTTATGGAAAATTATATATAAGCAGGCTCAAAATGATTTACTTTATAAAGAAAATTCCCAGCGGTTGTATAATGCTTTAAAGCCGTTATTTCTTTCAAGTAATTTGCAGAAATTAATATCCTGCACGGAAGCATTAAGTAAAAATGAAGAGTTTATTATTTGGCAGGAAACTGCAAGTATTTGTGCAAAACTCGGTGACACTAACTTATATGTAATTGCTCAAAAGCAGTGTTTAAAATTAATTGAACAACAAAATGTTCAAGACTCGGAAGAAATTAGAGCCATAATTTATGAGCAATTAGGCAAACTGTTATATAAAAAATCTCCGCAAGAGGCTATTTCATATTTATCCAATATCCTTGACGACAGAATTAAAGCGGAAGATGTTAAAAAAGTTATAGATTTATCAAGTTATTTTGTGAACAGCTGTTATTTATCCGGTAATTACTTTGGTGCTGCTGAGGCTGTAGATGCTGCAGTTACCGTGGCTTGCACTAATCAAAACGAGGTCAGTGCTTTAGATATAGCTTTGATGAAAACAAGAAAACTTAAAGCACTACTTAATATAGGCAATAGCGAACAAATTATTAATCTTATTAATGAAGATATTATTCTTGAAATTGAAAATGTTTTATATTCTTCACATGTGGAATCTGATTTTAAAAATCTTTTAACGGAAACATGGTTAAATACAAAAGTTATACTTGCTAAAGCATATATTCTTCAAGGTAATAATATGGCTTTTGAGGTAATTGATGAATTAAATGATTTTGAAAATAAGCATAAATATAACTTAGAATATTACAATCTTCAAATTGATTTATTAAAAGGCTTTGCTAATACAGTCTGCGGTGATATTGAAAAATCCAATGATATATTAAAAAATATTTATGAACGGACAAAAAATTCTTTTATTTCTCCCGAATTGCTTTGCGAATGGAATTTAAACAGTATAATTAACAGAATTTTATTAAACGATAAAGAGTCCATAAAATCTGATTTATTTGAACTTGCTGCATTCTCAAACAATATAAATGAACATTTTATTAAGAATATATTAAAACTTATATTGGGCTATATAATTAGAGATGAGGGTGATTTCAAAAAATCTTATGAAATATTTAATGAAGAAATTACTTATTTCGCAAAAGAAAAAGTTGCAATAGGTGCACTTTTGGCTTGGTTATTTATAATTCAATCAAATATCAGCTCGGGTGATGATGATTCAGCTTTAAATACTGCTTCTAAGGCACTTGAAATTGCTCAAAGCGCTAAAATTAATAATAACTTCTTTACTGTTTATTTTGAAAAATATATTGCCGAAATTTATATGCGCAAAGGTGATTACACCGCAGCTAAGATGTATTTTGAAAAAGCTATTACTCTTGCAAAACAGTATAATTTACGTTATCAGCTTGCGCAATTATATATTGCTTTTGGTTTTTGTCTTGAAACGGATATGAAAAATTCAAACGAATATTCCGAGGACAATATTTCACTTATTGCTCAACTTTACGAAAAAGCATTAAATTGTTCCGATGAAATTAAAATTAATCATATTAGAGAAAAAGCATTGAGAGCTAAATCTGATTTTAATAATTTCTGCAGATTAAATCTTCACAAATAATAAACGGTTTTATTCATATATTTTTTTATACATGTGATAGGTTCTGAATACTTTTTTAACGTAATTTCTTGTTTCTTCAAGCGGGATATTTTCTATAAATTCATCATAATCACCGGAATTAAAATTTTTAACCCATTTATTAACGCTGCCTTCACCGCCGTTGTATGCTGCTACGGCATATAAATCGTTATTAAACCGTTCTTTTAAATATTTTAAATAATTACAGCCGATATATAAGTTTACTTTCGGATTATCTAAATCCGCAAGCACGGGTATATCTTCGGATAATTTAGATACCATAAAATTAGCAGTAACCGGCATTAACTGCATTAAACCTGCAGCATTCGCTGCACTTCTTGCAAATTCATCAAAATAACTTTCTTCTCTTATTATTGATATTATCAGATAAGGGTCTAGATTTAATTTTTCGCCCGCAATATTTATTTCTTCTCCGTAGTGTATCGGATATGCCAATTTATAACCCGCACTTAATACCGATGGTTTTATTTCCATTTCATGTATTGCGTCGCGAGCCAAAACAATTGAACGTGATTTTTTGTTTTTTCTCTGTTCAAACCAGCTTTGAGTGATTTTATTATCAAAATCAGCGTCCAGCCATATTTCATAATCACCCATTGAAAATAAACTGTTTATTAATTTTAAATCTTTTATTTCAAGATGTGATAATGAGATTGGAAATGCTATTTCTTCTTTGTTTATCGGTAGTTTCTTATTTTGGGCGGTTTTCCAAAAATCAGTTCTTTTATTGCTTAAATATTCTCCTCTAAGCCCGTAATAATCATCGGGATATTTGATTATTAACCTTGATAAAATATTATTGGCTTCTGATGTTTTATTCAGTTTAATTTCCGTTTTCACCAGCCAAAACATTATTCTTGGGGTGGATTTAGCATTTTTATATGATTTTAAATGCCTTATTGCCAGATTTTCGGCTTCCTGATAGTTTTTTAATGAGTATTTATTCCAAAACAACTGCCATAATGTTTCCGGTGCATAATCAGACTCGGGATATCTGCTTATTAATTCGTTGTATAGAGCAATAGCTCTTTCTTTACTGCTGATGTTTGCAAGTTTATATATTGCATAATCAGCACCCGCAAGATTGTGCTTTTCTATTAAATTCAACATCTGCGCTTGATTTTTGAGTTTGCTTCCCGTCATATATGAAGTATAAATATCATATATTTTATGCAGATTTTCTTTGTTTATTTTGTCTGAATAAAAACTTATTCCCTGTTCAAATAATTTTTTTGCTATAACTTTATTACCGGCATAATGATTTGCCAATACGATGTAATCCCAGCATTTATCCATTGGCAGAGTTGATAAATATTCAAGCGCCTTGGCATATTTTTTATTGTTATAAAAAGTTGTTCCGACTATTAATTTTTCATCTTCCGTTAATTCTCTGCCTATTGATGAAAGTTCTTGTGCTGCGGAAAATTCATAGTTTCTGTTTGTGTTTTCTTTATTATTCAAATACTGTATAAAATATTTTGCGCTTGCTTCTTTGTCCGTTGTTTTTTCTATTAACCCCAAATAATAATCGGCAGTAGAGGCATTATCTTTCATTTTTGATTTTGTTGCCAAAAATAAATTTTTTGCGTTTTCATAGTCCTTTAAGTAATAATAACATTTGGCTAAATTATATCTTGCAGTTTGTGAGAACAGCGAATTGGGATTTCTTTTTAAATAAAGATTGTATTTTATTACCGCCGTATTATAATCTCCTGCTTTTTGAGCTGATTTCGCCTGTTTATATATCGCCATTGAGTATAAAGGGCTTATTCTGTTTATTTTCCCGAAATTATAATATGCGTTTTGATAATCACCGTTTTTATAAAACTCAACTCCCTGTTTATAATATACGGGTGAATTTTGAGTGATTTTATCATTATATATTAAAATTGTAATTATACACGGAACTATTACCGCTAAACTTATTCCTATATATTTTAATAATTTCATAATCTATTCTTAAATCCTTTAACAACAGAATAAAACAAACTTAAACATCAAGCAATAATGACTCTGTTTCTTCCCGTCGTTTTTGCTTTATATAATGCTTTATCAGCCTTTTGTACGGTTTCATCGGCGCTCATATTGGAATTGTATGCGCATACCCCTATGCTCACCGTTATTTTTATGTTAGTTATATTTTTTGCACCGCTTCCCGAAATATCTATATCGGCTTCTTCAATTACTTTTCGAAGTCTTTGTGCAACTAAACTTGCTTCTTTTATTTGTGTTTGAGGCAGAATTATAAAAAATTCTTCTCCTCCGTACCTGCAGGCTATATCGTATTCTCTGATTTCATTTTTTATTATTTGAGCAACATCTTTTAATACGCAATCGCCTGCAGCGTGTCCGTATGTGTCATTTACTTTTTTGAAATAATCTACATCCAGCATCATACAGCACATTGGTGTATTATTTCTTTTACTGTTCGCAACTTCTTGATTTAATCTGATTTCAAACTGCCGGCGGTTGTTTAATCCTGTTAATGCGTCCATTGTTGCATATTTTAAAACTTCCGCGTACATATTTGCCCTCTGCAGTGTCAGTCCCGATTGTCTTGTTAATTGAATTAAATAATCAATATCTTTTTGGAGCAGTTTTTCAATATTACTGTATGCAACTATTACGCCTTGTGTTGTTTCATCATTTGTTATCGGAAAAGCTCCTATTTTCCCGTCTTTTGATATTTCATATTCGGTTTTATCCGTTATTTTATCAAGCAGTTTATATATATGCTTATCTTTGCATGCTTTTGGCCATACAAGTTTATATTCTTTTTCTTTTTTTATAAATATGTATATTAAATGCGAGCTTATAAATCTGTCTATCATTTCACCGATTAACGGGATTATATATGATAACTCGTATTGTGTTTCTATTATTTTTGCTATATCTTTCATTGCTTTATAGAAATTTAAACTTATTTCCATTTGTTCGTTTAATAAATAATTGATTATGGAACCTGATATTAACAGTGAACTTATTTTTATTAATGATATGAATTCTTTATTTGGGTTAATTTCTTTTAATTTCAAACTTATTAAGCCGAATACTTCTCCGTTTTCAATGATAGGATACATTACGGTATTTATTTCATCTTTATCTGCTTGTATCTCCCTTATTTCATCTTCTGTCGGTTCGCAATTATATTCGTGTTCGTTGAAATAAAAGGTTTTTCCCTTTTTTATCGAAAAATTTGAATAAGCCCAGCTGATTATTTGATTTTCGCTTAAATGTTCTGCCGATATTATTTCGCCGTTGAAATCTTTTAAGCTCATATTATTGTTATCCCAGATAATGTATCTTATTTCTTCCGTGTTTAAATATTCTTTAAATAATCTGTTGATTGAGCTCATTGTATTTATCGGTGACAGCTTTTTTTTGAGCAGTATTGTTAATTTATTTAAAAATTCTATATCATTTCTTTTATTCATATTATATTTCTTCAAATTGTTTTTTATATGTGCATTTTAATAATTTATCCATATCAAAATCTTTAGGAACTACTTTCCCTTTTGAATATGAAATTTCATCTTTTGCAAGTGAGGCTACATCGGTTCTGTTTATAAGATAATCGTAATCCCCCTCATTAATAATTCTTCTTTTTATTTCGGCAATTATTCCGAAAATATACTTATTTTTATTATCTTTCCCGTTGTAGTCCAGCAGCATTGCGGATTTTTCAAATTCGTTCAATGCTTCTTTATTAAAATTCATACTTCTTAAAAGCAGGGCAAAATTATAATGTGCTTCAAAACTTTTCGGATTTATATTGATTGCATCGCAATATTCAAGTGCGGCCTTTTTATAGTCACCCAATAAATGATTTGTCAGTGCGTGGTTGTATGTATTATCATAATCATCTTTTAAATATTTTTCTGCATTAGTGTACGCTTCTTCGGCTTTTTTCAAATATTTTACGGCAGTTTGAGTTTTGTCTCCCATATATACCGCTTTTCCGCGATATGCCAGCCCCATATTGTAATATGCTAAGCCTTTATTCACTTTTGTAACTTCTTTATTATTAAAGATAAACGGAATATTAACCGTGAAGGGATTTGAATTTACTACTCTGCCGTATTCCTGTATTGCTTTATCGTAGTCGGCAAGTTTTTCAGAGAGTATTATACCTAAATCCATTCTGCATATCATAAAATTAGGACTGTATCTGAGTGCCTGTTCATAAGCATTTACCGCTTCATAATAGTTTTCAAAACTTACATATATATTGCCAAGATTGCACCCTGCCCTTGAATGCCCCGGATAATGCCTGAGTGCTGTTTTATACATGTCGATTGCTTTTTGGTATTCCTTTTGCCGATAGGCTTTATCGCCTTTATTTACGTAATAAAACCCTATACATTTATGATATTGTCTGAAATAAAAGTCGCGATAAAAATACAAAGATGCTATAAATGTAATCATCAGAATACATAAAAACACCTTTGTTACTTTTAATTTAAGCAGTTTTATTATAAAATCCACTTTTTACTCCGAAATTAAGGATTTAAGTATCTATATTTGTTGCGTATACTGCGTTATTTTCTATAAATTCACGTCTTGGTTCTACGTTGTCGCCCATTAACACGTCAAACAATTGGTCTGCCATCATTGCATCTTCAATTGTTACCTTTAATAAAGTTCTGTTGGCGGGATCCATTGTTGTTTCCCACAGCTGCTGAGGCATCATTTCACCAAGCCCTTTAAATCGTTGAATACCTACTCCTTTTTTGCCTCGTTCTTCTATTATTCGTTGAAGTTCGGTAAATGAAGTAATTGTTAAATCTTCAGTTCCTGTATTTAAGTTTAATGATTTTTCTTCCTCAAACAAAAACTCTCTTATTAGCGGATATGTTGATTTTATTTTCCCGAATTCATTTGATTTAACAAGGTTTTGCGTAACAGATACAGGCTCTGTTCCCTCGCCAAGTTCAACCTTTATGGAATATTTACATGTTTCTGGATTTTGTTTAAGGCTTACGGAGTAATCTTTTGCTTCCGTAATTCCGTAATTTTCCGCGTGGTCTTTTACGTAATGCTGAAGATATGCGATTATTTCTTCCATTCTGTTCGGGTTATCGAAATCCTCGGGGGTTATGTCGGCTCTGACAAGTCCTCTTATTACAACAGAGGGAACGGCATTTATTATCGGGCTGTTAAATGAGTTGTAATATCCGGACATATTTCCGATTAATGAAACCAATGCTTCATTTGAACATACTTTATCTTTTGAATTATCGCAAAGGGTAAGACCTGTTGTGCCTCTTTCACGGAGGGTTTTATCTAAAGCCCTGTCGTCATATAAATATTCTGAGTTCTTGCCTATTGTTAATTTATATAACGGAGGCTGTGCTATATATATATATCCGTTATCTATTAACGGTTTAGCGTATCTGAAGAAAAATGTCAGAAGCAATGTTCTGATATGGGCGCCGTCAACATCGGCATCGGTCATAAATATAATTTTGTGGTAGCGCAGTTTGTCTATATTAACGTCATCTTCATTTTTGCTGATATTAATTCCTATTGCTTGAATTAACGATTGAATTTCGTTATTTCCGTATATTTTATCAAGTCTTGCACGTTCCACATTTAAGATTTTACCTCTTAACGGCAGTATGGCCTGAAACATTCTGTTTCTGCCCTGCTTAGCACTTCCGCCCGCAGAGTCACCCTCAACAATGTACAGTTCGCATTTTTCAGGTTCGCGGTTTGAGCAATCGGCTAATTTCCCGGGGAGTGTTGAATTTTCAAGCACGGATTTTCTTCTTGTTAAATCTCTTGCTTTTCTTGCCGCTTCACGTGCTCTTTGTGCCTGCAATATTTTTTCGATTATAAGTTTTGCGGATTTGGGGTTAAATTCAAGCCATTCTTGAAATTTCTCGCGCACTACATCATTTACGGCACTTTGAGCTTCGGTATTGCCGAGTTTTTCTTTTGTCTGACCTTCAAACTGAGGTTCACCCAGTTTAACACTGACAATTGCCGTTAAACCTTCACGAACATCATCGCCTGTTACATTCGGGTCAGAGTCTTTTAATAAGTTATTTTTTCTTGCGTAATCATTTAATACACGGGTTATTGCGTTTCTGAAGCCCGTTAAGTGAGTTCCGCCCTGATGGGTATTGATATTATTTGCGAAACTCAATACCGACTCATTATATGCGTCGGTGTATTGCAGTGCAATTTCAACCGCTATATCGTCTACGGTTTTATCTATATAAACGGGTTTTTCAAACATTACATTTTTATTTTTATTTAAAAATTCAACATAACTGCCTATTCCGCCCTCATAGTGAAAATCTTCCGTATGGTCATTTTTTGCATCAATGAAAGTTATTTTTAACCCTTTATTTAAGAATGCCATTTCTCTTAGTCTTGTGGCAATAACTTCTCTGTCCATTACGGTTGTTTCTTTAAAAATCTCAGGGTCGGGCCAAAATGTTGATTTTGTCCCCGTTTTATCTGTTTCTCTTATTTTTTCAACGGGGCCTGTCGGTTCACCTCTCATATATTCCTGACGGTGAATAAATCCGTCCCTTGACACTTCTACCACCATTTTTTCTGACAGTGCATTTACAACGGAAGCGCCTACACCGTGAAGTCCGCCCGATACTTTATATCCGCCGTCGCCGAACTTTCCGCCTGCGTGTAATACCGTGTGTACTATTTCCAATGCGGATTTTCCGCTTTCGGGTTTTATATCAACGGGAATGCCTCGTCCGTCATCTTCTACGGTTACGCTTTCGTCTTTATTTATTGTTACTTTTATATGTTTGCAGTAACCTGCAAGTGATTCATCAATTGAGTTATCTACAATTTCATATACGCAGTGATGAAGTCCTCTTTGGCTGGTTGAGCCTATATACATTCCGGGTCTTAATCTGACTGCTTCAAGCCCCTCCAAGACTCTTATATTACTTGCATCATAATTATTTGTTTGTGTTGTCATGCCTTATTCCCCAATCTTCTCGTCTATTATATTGTACTACAAAATAAAACCTGTGCCAAATTAGTAAAAGTTGTAAATTTTGGGTATAATAATACCGGAGTCAGATTATGTTTTTTAAACGAAAATGTAAAATAACATTTATAAGGCACGGTGCAACAATTAACACCGAAGAAAACAGGTTATTTGATGATGAATCATATCCTGCACTCAATGCACTGGGCAGATTTGAAATGGATAGAATTTCCAAATGGGTTAAAAACAAAGGATTAAAAATTGATAAAATTTATACAAGCTCTGCCCTTAGGACTGTTCAGAGTGCAGAAATATTATCTAAAATCTGCTCGCATGATTTTGAGATAATTCCGCAGTTAAGAAGCCGAATTGCAGGGGTGTGGAGCGGTATGACTTTTGATGATATTGAACAAAAGTATCCGCACATGCTGGAAGAATATCATAAAAATCCCGAGCATTACTGGCCCGAGGGCGGAGAAACCACGGTTGAACTTAATAAACGTGTTGCGGAGACATTAAATAATATTGTTGAACAAAATTTGGGTAAAAGAATTATTATTGTGACTCATGGAGATGTAATTCAATCAGCTGTAGCTAATGCGCTTTCCATTCCGCCGTGTAACCAGTTTAAAGTTTATATTCCGACAGGAAGCGCTACGCAAATAAGCTACTTCGAAGGTTTTGCCAGCCTTGTTTATAGCGCATACATACCGATAGAATAAATTATGGATTTTTTAAATATTAAAACTGATAATCAAATAAAAGAGCTTACAATTCTTGCTTCAGAAATATGGCATGAATATTGGCCTTGCTTGTTAACTACTGAACAAATAAATTATATGGTTAATCTTTTTCAATCTTATGAAGCCGTTAAGTCTGCTATTGAAAATAAAGGTTATATATATAAAATAATAAGATACAACGGCGAAAATGCAGGATATTTTGGAGTTTGCCCCGAGGATAACAAATTATTTTTGTCAAAATTATACGTTAAAAAAGAGTTCAGACATTGCGGTATCGGGCAATCAGCCTTTGAACATATATCAGAAATTGCACGAGCTTTGAATAAAAAAATTATTTATTTAACGGTAAATAAAAATAATAAAACTTCAATTTGCGCTTATTTGAAATGGGGATTTAAAAATGTCAAATCTGTTGTAACTGATATCGGAAGCGGATTTGTTATGGATGATTATATTATGGAGTATAATTTACAGGAAAATTAATCCTAACCCCATAATCAGCATACCTGATACTATTCCGATTATTACGTGGTGGTTTTCACCGTATTCTCTTGCTAATGGGAGCAGTGTATCAAAAGAAATATAAACCATAATTCCCGCTACCGCTGCTGTCATTATAGATTGAGCCGGCATTATTGTTTTTAAAAGTAAAACCCCTATTAATCCTCCGATTGGTTCTGATATGCCTGATACAAACGAATATAATATTGCAAGCCGTTTTTTTCCTGTAGCGTGGAATATCGGCAGTGCTATTGCAATACCTTCGGGTATATTATGTATTGCTATTGCTATTGCAACGGGTATTCCAAGCATTATATCCTGCGTGGATACCAAAAAAGTTGCCATACCTTCCGGAAAATTATGTAAAGTTACCGCTATTGCCGTTATTAAACCTGCCCGCCTGATTTGATGTTTTTGGTGGCACCTTTTGGAAGTGCTCAAAAAATCAGATTCTATATGGTCGGGAACAAAATAGTCTATTAATATGGCAATTATTATACCCGCAAAAAAACCGCCAAATGCCAGTGCTTTTGATGTTATCAATCCATATCCGCCGTTTAGCATTCGCGGTGCTTCATTCATAAGTTCGCATAAACTTATATATACCATCACTCCCGCTGAAAATCCTAAGCCAACAGACAGTGCTTTTAAATTGTTGCGTTTTACAAAAAATGTTATAAATCCGCCTAAAAGCGTTGACATGCCTGCAAATAAGGTTAATATTAACGGTAATATATATGCTTTCATAGTTTTTATACTATCACAAAAAATATTTACAATCGCTTATTAAAAAATATATAATTATTTTATGAGTAATTATTCGCAAAACCATTCAAGTATTATTGAATTTTCTTCAAAAGAAAAAATGGAGTTTTTTAATTCATTTTATGTTTTATTTCGTTCGGCTTTTTCTTTTTTGCAAATATTTAATTCGATTTATACATCAACAAAAAATCAAAATATTAAGGCGCTTTGTTATCACTTAATAAAAAAAATTGAAAAGGGCTGTTCGCTTGAAGAAGCCTTCTTACATTATGAAAATATTTTAGGTTTTGCTAATACGGGACTTATTGTTGCGGGTGAAAAATCGGGAAAACTTGATAAAATGCTGTTTAATATTATCAATAATCTGAAACGCGAAGATGAGTTAAAAAAATCTGTTTTATCTTCTTTAACTTATCCCATAATTATTATTTGTATGGCAATAGCGGTATTTTTGTTTTTTAAATTTTTTGTTTTAAAAATGTTTTCATATATGGGAGAGGGAATAAGCTCTTTTGAAACGAGCAATCTGCTGATTGGTGCCGTTATCAAAATTGTTATTGTTTTTGCTATTTTAGGCGGGATTGTTTTATTCGTTTCAAAACAAAAGAAGTTTATTAATACTGTTTTTAATATATTAAATAAACTGCCGTTGATTTCTAAAATAGTACAAAATTATAATTTCAGCAATTTTTTTGCGGTGCTTGCTCTTGCTTATGAAGCGGGGGTTAGTGCTTATAAATCGCTTGAGCTTGCTTATTCGGTAATAAGTATTCCGAGGGTTAAAATAAAATTAAATAATTCACTAAAACTTGTATCTTCGGGTAATGAAATATCATCTGCACTTCAGTGTGCCAATGTATTTTCATCTTATGCAATGTCGCAAATTTCGGCGGGTGAAAAAGCGGGTGAACTTGATAAAATGCTTTTGCTGGTTTCTAAAGATTATGAACGCGAGCTTGATTTATCCCTAAAGGTTCTTGTAAAAGTTATTGAGCCTCTTATGCTTATTTTAGCGGGTATTATTGTTGCTTACGTCGCCGTTAATGCTTACGCTTCTTATTATACAAATCTTTTTAATATGTTTTAAATATTAGAGGGATGTTTATTTAACATTGTATCAATTGCGGTTTTAACCTGCTCAATTGTTATATTTTCCATGCAGGCTCTGTTATTTTCACATTTTCCTTTTAATGAGCAGGGCATACAGTCTAAATCTGATTTTATTAAAATATTATCATCCCCGATTGCACGCCATTTTTCAAACGGCATAGGCCCGTATAGCCCTATTACTTTTGTTCCGACGGATGACGCCATATGTAGTGTCCCAGAATCATTACCCACTATAAAATCAACTTTTTTTAGTACCGCCAGACTGTCTTTTAATGTTACTTTTCCGCATAAATTTACGGCAGGTATTTTTAAATTTTCCTTTATAGGCAGAGTTTCATATATTTCTTTATCCGATGGAGCGCCTATAAATATTACCTGCACACCTTTTTTATTTGTTAAATATTCAATTATACGTGCATATTTATTAATGTCCCACACCTTTTTATCATTTGAAGCTGTAACGCTAACTACGGCTTTTGTGAGTTCATTATTTATATTGTTTAATTTAAACAGTTCATCTGCCTTTTGATTATTGTATTCATTTATCCAATTTTCAAGATAATTGTCTTTTATAAAGATATTATCAGCTTTTAAAACATCAAGAAAACACTCTGATTCGTGTTTTTTCGTATCGTATTTTACCCTTTTTGTCAGCAAAAATCCTCTGTTTTCGCTGTTGTAGCCTATTCTTTCTTTTATTCCCGCAAAATAACACAATATAGCGCTTGAAAATGAACGCTTTAATACATAGGCTTTATCGTATTTTTCTTTGCGTAACAGTTTAACATAGTGCCAAAATGATTTTTTTCTGCCTTTTCCTATTTCGTATTTATGCTTTCTTGTTGTATCAAAATATATAAAATTATTTACATACGGGCAGTTTTCTATAACTTCGCCCGAGTTTGGAGCAACAAGCATATCAATTTGCGCATTAGGGTATGCGTATCTTAAATTTCTTAAAAACGGGATTGTCAGTATCATATCGCCTATAAAACGGTATCTTACAACCAGAATTTTCATTATACTCCGCATACCTCTTTAATATCCGCAAAGGC
This sequence comes from Candidatus Gastranaerophilales bacterium, assembly GCA_947628355.1. GTDB lineage: Bacteria > Cyanobacteriota > Vampirovibrionia > Gastranaerophilales > Gastranaerophilaceae > Avigastranaerophilus. The sequence goes on from CANQZO010000008.1 coordinate 15,746, forward strand.
TTTTAACTTGAGAGCATATATTTTTACGGGCAGTTCTATATTGTTTATTACTTCGGTTAATTTTACCGCGTCTTTTTCTGTAGTGACTATATGTGTTATATTTTCTTCCTGTGCAAAATGAATAATTTTTGATATATCGTCAGTATTATAAGTATGGTGGTCTTCAAATTCAAGAACGGCAATAAGCCTGTAGTCTGTTTTTAGGAAATCATAAAATCCGCCGGCCTGACCTATTGCGGAAAATGCCATTATCTTTTCTTCTTTTTCAAGTTTTTCGCCGGTAAAAATATTATATGCATAGTCGGGAACTATTTTACACAAATATATTTCTTTCTTAAATAGTTTTTTTAAGTAATCGCAGTATTTTAATGCTGATTTTGTTTCAAAACTTTTATTGACAACAACTATTTTATCTGCACGTTCTATATTGGTTAAACTCTCTCTTAAAGGACCTGCAGGCAGAGTATAACCGTTTCCGAATTTATTTTTTGCGTCAATAAGCACTATATCCAAATCACGCTTCATTTTGCGGTGTTGAAATCCGTCGTCAAGAATTATTATATCGGGTGAATATTGCTCCTGAACAAATTTTTCAGCCTTTATTCTGCTTGAACACGTAACAACATAAGCACCTTTGCAATTTTCGCTAAGCCAGACAGGTTCATCTCCCGCCATTTTGGCACTGTATTTTGCACCCGAACCGTCTGAAATAAGTCTTGGTTCTTTATTGGATAACTCACCGCCGTATCCGCGCGAAAGTATTGCTACTTTTTTATTTAAACTTAAATAATATTTTGCTATTTCCAAAGTAAACGGGGTTTTGCCTACTCCCCCTGTTGTTATGTTCCCGACTGATATTACAAATGACTTTGAACCGTATGAGCGCAGAATTTTTTTATCGTACATCTTATTTCGCAAATATACTGCAAGACTGTACGGCAAACTTACTGCCCTTAACAGCCATATTATTGTTTTTTCGTATATGTTTGGATTTTTTTTATAATGAAGTTTTGATATAAACAGTTTCATAATAAGCCTAGAACATTAATCTGAACAGTAAAAATCTCTTATTTAATTTCTCCGAGAATTTTTTAAGGTTCTCGGATGTTGCATTAATATCATCCATTGTTTGTTTAAGTTTTTCTTCATCCTCTGTTGCATAATTAACTGTATCTAATGTTATAGTTAGTTTGTCTAATGCTTTGTTTAATTTAACAACAGACTCTTTTACATAACTCTTTAACTTGGCGTCTTTGCTCATATCGTTTACGTAGCTTGATAATTCAGCTACATTCTTTATGGTAATATCTAAATTAGCAAGTGTCTGCTTCGTTGTCGGGTCTTCTAACAGGCATGATACGTTGTTTGATAATCTTTCAAATGATTTTGTCGCATCCGCAACGCTTTTTGCAAAGTTTTCATCTCCTGCCAGTTTATTTATATTCGCTGTTAATTCATTGATTTCGGAAGATAACATTTCTAATTCGCTCTTTGATAAATCAATAAGCTCTTGTGCTTTTTCCATTGTAATGTTCGTATTTTCCGTTAAATCATTTATGTTATATGCTGATTGTTTTAATTCTTCTATAACATCATCTGTTAACAGCATTGCTATTCTTTCATTTGTTTCAACAAGCGATTCAGCACTGCGGTATTGAAGTTCAAGAAAATCTGCTATCCTCATCGGCTCTATTACCGTATACGGTGAATCGGTTTTAGGATAAGGAATTTGTATATCTTCTCTTGGGGCAATCCTTAACTTCTTTACATTTTCGTCTTTTACAATTTTTCCTTTTAAGTTTTCGGGTGTTATTAACCCCGGTAAATCAATTATATACTTTATTTTATAAGCATTTTTTGTTTTGATATTTTCTTTAATTATTATCGGAAGCATATTTGTTTCAACAATTTCAATCTTTTTTACAACTCCGATATCGTAATATTTACCGTCTAATTCCATTTGTACTTTATCATCAGCGTGGAGAATTTCTGTTTTATCCTGCTCGGGTAAATATATAACTCTTTCGCGAGGCGGAGTTATTTCCAAAAATTGCTCGCCTATTATTCCCGATTGCTGAATGGATATTTCAGACGCTTTGGGGATTTTTATATTAGGTTCAGTTATTACAAATTTAACATCAACATAATTTTTATCCGGTTCAATATGGGGTTTTATTTCTTCAACCTGACCGATTCTAACGCCCATCATCTGTACTCCGCTTCCAGTACGCATTCCGTTAACATCTTTAAATGTTACGGTTTGTCTGTCTGCGTTTGAGATTGATTTCCCGTTAACCCACATTATTGTAAAAAGTAATATCACTAATGCTGATAGTGCTAATATACCGACTTTAAATGATGATGTGAATTTCATATTTTTCCTTTTCTAAATCCATTTTACAATAAAAAATTAAAACTAAAAACTGTCTGCCGTTATTTTCATAGGACCTTCTATTGACGCGGAAACAAACTGTTTTGTATAAGGATTATCCTGTAATAACAGTTCATTCGGAGTTCCTCTGAATACTATATGCCCGTCATAGAGCATAATTACTTTATCCGAACATCTTTTTATCGTTGACATTTGGTGTGTTACAACTATAGATGTTGATTTTGTTTCATCTCGAAGCCTTAATATATAGTCTTCTATAACGGTGGAAGCAACGGGGTCTAAGCCTGCCGTCGGCTCATCATATAAAATATATCTGGGCTTTGTTACTATAGCACGTGCTAAACTGACTCTTTTCTGCATTCCGCCCGACAGTTCATGCGGGAATTTCTCCTCTATTCCCGATAAACCTACGGTATTAAGGCTCTTTTTTACTATGTCTTTTAAATCCTGCCTTGTATACATACCTTTAAATTCTTTTCTTTCCTGCAGTGCAAAGGATATATTATCAAATACGTTTAACGAGTCAAATAATGCAGAATACTGGAACACCATGGCGATATCGCCCTCGCTGATTTTTATTGAACCCTCATCTGCTTCTAAAAGTCCGCATAATATCTTTAATATCGTACTTTTTCCCGAACCGCTGAAGCCTACTATTGAAAGCACTTCTCCGTCTTCTACGTTGAAAGATATATTATCCAGCACCTTTTTATCATCAAATATTTTTGTTAAGTGTTCTACCTGTATTGACATATTTACCTTCTTTTTAAAAATAAAATGCTGCCGCAAATATTGCATCTATTATTACTATAGTGACAAAAGACCAGACAACTGCTTTTGTTGTTGCTATACCGACACCTCTTGCCCCGCCTTTTGCGTCATATCCGCAGCTTGAACTTACTAAACTGATTGCTCCGCCAAAACACGCTGCTTTTAAAAGCATTATGTTTATATCTCTTATGTACAATCCCTGCCAGACTGATGATATGTAACAAAGCCACGTTACATCTTTTGCGGCGCTCATTGCCGTTAATCCGCCTGCAAGTATTCCCGTTGTTGTTGCGATGATTACTACAAACGGCATCATTATAAATCCTGCAAGCACCCGCGGTAAAAACAGATATTTAAAGGGTGATACCCTTAGTGCATTCATTGCA
>CANQZO010000009.1 GCA_947628355.1 Candidatus Gastranaerophilales bacterium
GCAATAAGTGACATTCTCTTAGCGAACACACCTTTTACTAAATCATCAGCACTTGTAAAATCACCTGCACCTACACCTTCAAGAGCATATTGAAGTGTTAATGCCTGGTTAGATGCTGAAATAGCCTTCTTTAAAGCTGTTCTAAATTCTTGTGCGTTAGTGTTTCCTAATAAAGTAGGAATTGTCATAGCGGCTATTACACCTATAATTACCAAAGTAATTAAAACTTCGGCAAGGGTGAAACCTAATTTTCTCATATTTTTCTTACCTTTCATTTTTTGAAATTTAGTTCAATACTATGCAATTGTATACTTTTTTTAACAATTAGTCAACTGTTTAACTTTTTATAACAATAGATTTCATTGTTAAAAAATATCAAACCGCAAAAGTTTGAACTGCTCTTTAATATTTGAATTTATTATATATTAAAAAAATTTTTTTTATTTTTTATATTATTTTTATTCCCTTAATATAAATGTTTTTATCATATATTTGTATGATTTTTTAAATAATTTTAAGAAATTTTAATCATTTTATATATAATTAATGACATGAGGGTTTTTATCATTATAAAAAAAATGTGTATGTAAAAAGGAAATAATATGATTAACAGATTAAAAAATATGTTATCGCAAGTTATGTATACTCCATCTATGGGACAGGTACAAACAACCAAAAGTGCAAATTACAATCCTTTTGAAAATCCGTTTATAAAATCCAATGAAGCAAACAGGAGTTATGCAGTAAACAGACCCGTTAAGGGCGGTTATTTTGCGGGATATTATAACGGCAAACCCAATATTGTAGGAAAAAGACTGTTTATTGAAGCATAAATTATTAAGTTTTATTTCGGTTGTGCTATTAATTGCATAAATTATTAAGTTGAAGTTCATTGCGGAAAACAGTGCAACTTCATACGAGGCAGCGTCAAAGCGAGGACTGTTTGAACCGCCTGTAAGACGGTGAGTTCCGCAGCTTGTGCCGAGTATAGAAGTTATCTGTTTGAAGCATCAGAACGAAACTTAATAATTTATGCAATTATTTAATACAGCTCGCCTGCCGGCTTGGTCGGGTTCTTAAACTTAGTTATGTTAGCTTGGAACAGTAAATTCACCGTATCCGTCGGCCCGTTCCTGTGCTTCGCTATTATTATCTCAGCCTTGCCTTTATTGTTCGCATCGTCTTTATTATAATATTCATCACGATATATGAACATTACTATATCCGCGTCCTGCTCTATTGCACCCGAATCTCTTAAATCCGACAACATGGGCCGCTTCTCGTTCCTTTGCTCTACTCCCCTTGATAACTGCGATAACGCTATTATCGGTACATCAAGCTCCCTTGCCAAACCTTTTAATGCCCTGGATATCGCAGATATCTGCTGGTTGCGGTCGTTTGTATTTCCTCCGCCCTCCATTAATTGCAGGTAGTCTATTACAACAAGCCCTAAGTCTTTTTCTTTCATCATCAGCCGTCTGCATTTTGCTTTAATGTCCGTTACCGTTACGCCCGATTCATCATCAATATATATCTTCGTTTCTGCTAATCTCTTCATTGCATCTGTTAACTTTTCCCAATCTTTAGATTGGAGGTTGCCTTGCGTTACCCTTTGCGTTTCCACCTCGGCTTCAGAACATAATATTCTGCGCCCTATTTGAACTTTTGACATTTCTAATGAAAATATCGCTACTGCTTTTTTGCTTATTTTTGCTACATTTTGCGCTAAATTAAGTGCAAATGCGGTCTTTCCCATTGATGGTCTTGCCGCAAGTATTATTAAATCAGATTTCTGAAGTCCCGATGTTAATGCGTTTAAATCGTAAAAACCTGTATCTACCCCGACTAAATCCTCTTTATTGTAAAATCTTTCTTCTATTTGAGCATAACTTTCTACCATTATATTTTCTATCGGGATTAAGTCCGTTGTGCTTTTCTTCGCTGCTATATTAAAAATTAATTTCTGCGCGTCATCCAGCACCATATCCGTGTCATCGTTTTCATAAGACATTGATACAATCTCGGAACCTGCAGTTATTAATGCTCGTTTTATCTCTTTTTCCTGTATGATTTTGGCATAATAATCAACATTCCCCGTCGTAACCACATTTAATGCCAAATCATTTATATATGCCCTGCCGCCTGCATTTTCCAGTTCATCTTTATTTCTTAAATGTTCGGATACCGTTACTATATCTATCGGCTCAGAGTTTCTGTATAAGTCTAATGCCGCAGAATATATAAGTTTATGCGCAGGTTTATAAAAACTTTCGGGTCTTAAATATTCAACTACTTTTCCTATTGATTCCGGATTAACCAAAATTGCGCCTAAAACAGCTTCTTCCGCCTCTACGCTCTGCGGAAGCAGTTTTAACATTTGCGTATCTTTTTGATTGACTAATTTCCCTGCCATTAACCTCTGTCTCATTCCCGTTTTTTCTCAACATAATATAGGCTTTATGCCTTTTTGATTTATTGAGCTATTGCAGTTTCATTTCTATAGTCATTTTTTGGTGCATTCTTTGTACGCTCTTTTTCTCTTGCCAAGTATTCCTGCGCAGTTCTGACTTTGCCGTGTATCTGGTCTATATATTGTTCAACATTGCTTAGTACATCATCGGCATATGCTTGCGCACCCTCGCGTGTCTGCAATGCCTCTTGATATGCAGTTCTTCTTACTAGCTCTGCTTCTTCCGTAGCTTTATTTTTCATGTCTTCGCAGTTCTCTTTTACCTGCTCTTGTATCTTTGCCGCTTTTTCTCTTACCGCTCTGATTAATTCCGATTCACTTAATATATTTGCTGCCGTGTTTTGAGCTTCGCTTATTATTCTGTCTGCCCTGCTTTGTGCCTCCATATATATATCATCTCGGCGCTTTAGTATCATTTCCGCTGTTTTTATTTCCTCCGGCAATATTGCTCTTATCTTGCTTAGGATATCTTGTATGTCGTCAGTATTCATAAACAAACAATAACTGCCTACATGAAACTTGTTATCAAGCATTTCATCAGCTTCATCTATTAAATTACTAACTCTTAACTCTGTCATGGTCTTAACCTTTCATATATTTTTCTTCTAAATATTTTGCTACCGGCTCGGGAACAAATTTTGATATGTCGCCTTTCATTTGTGCTATTTCCCTTACCGTTCCCGATGATATAAAATTATACTTCGGCTTTGTTATTAAAAAAACCGTGTGTATATCACTGCTTAATGCACTGTTTGCCTGCGATAACTGCATTTCATATTCAAAATCCGATACTGCTCTTAAACCTCTGATTAATACATTGGCATTGCGCTTTTTGGCATATTCTATCGTAAGCCCGTCATAGCTGTCTACTTCTACATTCGCTATGTCCTTACAGCTTTCTTTTATCAGCTTTACTCTGTCTTCTAACGGCAGAAAACTTTTCTTGTTTACGTTTACGGATACAACTATAATGACTTTATCAAATATATCCGCAGCCCGCTTTAAGACATCTAAATGCCCCTTTGTTATCGGATCAAAACTGCCCGGATATATCGCCGTCTTCAACACTTTTTCCCTTTTTTATTTTTTCTGCTATTTTCATTATATTGCAATCATGCTTTTTAGATTATCGGCATGCCAAAAATGTTTCTAACTTTTTACATTTTTAATTCGGGTTATATCTTGTAAACTTTTCATCAAAATATAAATGTATGCAGTTTTTTCCGTTTTCTTTTGATACATATAATGCTTTATCGGCAAAATCTATTAAATCTTTTATATCCTCGGCGGCATTGGGGTATTCGGCGACTCCCATACTTACCGTCGGTCTGATAATGGTTTCTTCATCAACTTTTACTTCAATTTCGCTGATTTTCTTTCTTAGTCTTTCCGCTATCGTCAGTGCATTTACTGCCGCAGTTTCGGGCAGTATTATTGTAAACTCCTCACCGCCGTACCTTGCGGGTATATCTACATGCCTTATCATCTTTTGGATTGTTGAGGCGATTTCTTTTAATACCATGTCGCCTACCAAGTGTCCGTATGTATCATTTACCTGCTTGAAGTTGTCTATATCCATCATTATTAATGATAATACGTGGTGATATCTTTGGACTCTCTTTATTTCAGACTCCAGCAAGAAATAGAAATGTCTGTGGATGTATAACTTCGTTAATCCGTCTTTTGTTGCAAGCTCGTATAATTGAGCATTATCAACCGCTATAGCTGCTTGATTTGCCAGTGCTTCCACAAATTCCAAATCTTTTTTATTAAACAGTTTTCCGTTCTTTTTATTCGTTATATTTATTATTCCTATACATTCGCCTTTAGCTATCAACGGCACACATATTAATGATGATACATTATTATCACTTGAAAATTGGTTAAATCTCGGGTCGTTTCCGCCTAAATTTGTTATTATTGATTTCTTCTCGGTGAATACTTTACCCGCAATTCCGCTATCGGGCTTCATTTTTTGACATTCTACAAGCCCGTTGTTTATATCATCTTCGTGTTTTTTATCTTTTAACCCGTAAACTACTTTTACCTGCAATGTGTTATCCGACGGGTCATATAGCATTAACGAACCTTTTTCCGCATTAACGGTTTCTATTGCTTTATCAAGTATGACTCCGATTAATCGTTTTAAATCATCAATAAAGTTTACCGCCTGCGATATGTTGTATAATATTGACAAATTATGCAGGGTTTTATTCAAATCCTGTATTTTCGCCTCTTGTTCTCTCGTTTTTATAAATTTATCCAATATCGGCTCTATGCAGCTGAAAACTTGATTTAAGTATTTTAAATCTTCCTCGCTGTATTCGGTATTATCTTCTTTTGCGCTCAATGAACATACACAAAAAGCATTGCCCTCCGTATAAAATACTTTTATGTATTTTGTTTCCAATTCGTCAAGTTTGTATGTGTTCCAAAACGCTTTATATATTAAACTGCCGTCATTATTTACTACTTTTATTAATTCATCCGTCGGATTTTGCAAAAACGGTGCATTCTCACCGTTAAACTCAAACTCTATATCAGAATTACTTGCTATATTTTTTGTTTGAAATATTCCGTTATTATTTAAGAAAAATCTCAACTTCTTTACATCTATTGACGATTTTACAAGCACTGCAACCTTTGACAGCAAATCTTCCATACTTCGTGATTGGTTTGCCGCCATATTCAAATCAAATAAATTATGCAGTTCCAATACATTTCTTTGTAAATTATATACTTTTTCTTCTAAGTCATTTGTCATAATAGTCATTGTATTATAAAAAAATTATTTTTCCTGTTTTTCTTTCGGCTTTATATTTTCCGTTAATGCCATTATAACGGAAGATACAATTAATACGGGGGCAAAGAACCATTTTAAATTATTTGAAAATGCTTTAATTAAAGATTCTTTCTTCGTTCCGTAATCTATTATTGACCAAACCGCTGATAATGAAAGCAATAAAGGTGTTGATTTTACGGCATTATTTAAAAAACTGTCCGTATACAGTCTTGCTTTTGTTTTGACAGGCGCAGCAGGTTTTTCGGCTTTTGCTTCATGCCTGAAACTTAATTTGTTCTCCGTTAACGATATTTTTTGTATCATTATTTATTTCCCGTGTAATCAAACCTGCTTTTTATTATTATATCGTTTTTTAACACTTTCGTCGATACTATTTTTAATTTGTTACATTCCTTTATTTCACTTCTGTTAAACCCCTCGGCAAACCCTTTTGCACTTTCGTCGCCGAGTATTTTCGGAGCAACAAATTGTATAAGTTCATCCGCTAATTTTGCTTCAATTATTGATTTGTTCAATAATCCGCCGCATTCCGTCATTATACTTCTTATGCCCGTTTCGTACAAAATTTTAACAGCTTCTTCAATATCAATTATCCCATCTCTTATTCTGCACTTTTCTATTTTTATATGAGAAGCGTATTGTTTTATTCTCGATTTTGATACGTTTTCACCCGTTATTATTATTACTTTTGCTCCGTCATCGGCATATACTTTTGAGTTTTCATCAGTGCTTAAATTAGTATCCAATACCACTCGCACGGGATTTCTTCCGCCTTTCATTCTGCATGTTAATGAAGGATTATCATATTTTATTGTCCCGCTCCCTGTTAATATTGCGTCATAAGCATTTCTTAACTTCTGCACCTGCGCTCTTGAGGCTTCATCCGTTATCCATTTTGATTGATGAGTTTTTGTAGCAATTCTGCCGTCAAGCGTTACTGCAGTTTTAACCGCTATATAAGGCAGATTTTTTGTTTGGTTCTTTACAAAAAATTTATTAAGTTCAAGGCATTCTTCTTCAAGAACTCCCTCTATTACTTCAATTCCTGCTTGTCTTAGAAGCTCATGCCCTCTGCCTGATACTTTCGGATTAGGGTCAACCATGCCCGATATTACCCGTTTTATTCCGCGCTCTATTATTAAATCCGCGCAGGGCGGTGTTTTACCGTAATGCGAGCATGGCTCTAAATTTACTATTATTGATTTTCCTTTTAAATCTTCTGTTGCGGTTAATATAGCGTTTCTTTCGGCATGATTACCTCCGTAATACTCATGACGCCCTTGCGAGATTATTCTTAAATCATCATCAAATATTACCGCTCCGACTAACGGGTTAGGCGAAACCCGCCCTGCGCTTTTTTGAGCCAGCTTTATGCACTTTTGCATTAACTTTTTATATGCTTTTTCCAATTATTTTACCTGTCCGTAAAACGCTTCCGTTATTATCTGTGAGTATTTCCCTTTTTCGTTTATTGATATTACAATTAAATTTTTGCCGTCTTTTAACTCCGCAACCCCTAAAATCCCATCCATATCCTTTACGGGCAGACTTGATATTACCGCATTTATTCTGGCATAAGGAATTTGTTGTTCTATACCTTTAAATTCTCCGCGTTTTACTACTTCAGCTTTATCTATTCTGACTACTTTATACTTATATTTATTTATTGCTTCATTTATTTTTTCTTGAAGTTTATCACTTTTTATGTCTTCCTTTGTAAGTATAGCTTCATCTTTCGGTACTATCATTATCATCTTTTGACCGCTGGCATTATGCTCTGCTATTATCATCCTGTTTTTTAACAGCTTCATATTCTTATCAATTGTATATTCCTCGCCGATAGCGGAAAAATCCAGAATATCTTTTGTATTTTCTATCATTTTGTCCTGAGAGGGATTATTATGCTCATTTATTTTATCTTTTACAAAATCTATAACCCCTAAGTGAAGCAGTCCGAAAAATACCAGCACCGCGATTACCGTTTTTATTATAAAACTTAAACAACCTTTCATTAAAACTCCTTTATATTTAATTGAAATTCCCTTAAATTTGTAATACATTAAGTATAGCTATGATAAATGAAGAAATCAAGAATACCGACAGCTCAAAAGTAAATATTGAACTTGCAACCCCGATGTTTAAACAATTTCTTGAAATTAAACGCAAGTATAAGGGGGTTGTTCTCCTTTATCGTTTGGGCGACTTCTATGAGGGGTTCTTTGAGGACGCTATTATCTTCCAAAAAGAACTCGGGCTTACTTTGACCGCTAAAGACGGCGGTGACCTGGGAAAAGTGCCTATGGCGGGTATTCCATTTAAGTCGGTTAACACTTATCTGCCTAAATTGCTTGAAAAAAACTTTAAAGTAGCTATCTGCGAACAGGTTGAAAATCCTAAAGATGCGGTTAAACTCGTTAAAAGAGATATAGTTAAAACCATTACAGCCGGAACTATTACCGAAACTAATCTGCTTGAACCTACGGGGAATAACTATCTTGCCGCAGTTATTCAGGAAAATAACATATTCGGCCTCGCTTATACCGACATTTCAACAGGTGAATTTAAAATTACACAAGGCGCTTTTGCCGATATTCTTGCGGAGCTTGCAAGAATTAAACCGTCTGAAATTCTTGCACCCGTGAAAAAACTTAAAATTACTCCGTTTCAGATTGTTCCCGAGGAAAAAATTGATTTACCGCAGGAAATAGTTAATTTTTACTCCTGCACTAAAATTTCCTGTTCTTCTTTTGACTTGGAAAACGCAAAAGAAAAAATTAAAAAATTATTTAATGTAATATCACTTGAACCTTTCGGGTTTAACGAATTTCAAACGGCATTTCGCTCGGCAGGCGCGGTTATTGACTATATTATAGAAACTCAACGGGGCGTATTGCCTAAATTTGATGTTATTACCCCGTATTCACTCTCTGAATATATGTCAATAGACGCTTCCACAAGACGCAACCTTGAATTAACGGAAACCTCCAGAGATAAAACCAAATACGGAAGTCTGCTTTGGGCAATTGATAAAGTTAAAACCCCTATGGGTTCAAGATTGCTTAAGTCTTGGATTGCTCAGCCTCTTAAAAATTTAAACGAAATTAAAAACCGCCACGATAGCGTAGAGGAGCTTATCAATAACCCGCAAACTGCTGTTAACTTAACTAATTTACTCGGTAAAATTTCGGATATCGAACGACTTGCCGTTAAATTAAGCAACTCCTCGGTTAATCCGCGCGATTTTCTCGCGCTCGCCGATACTATTGAGCTTCTTCCCAATTTTAATTCCGTTATTTCCAACTTGAAAAGTCCTTTCATTTCTAAATTTGATGTTAATATTGAAGATTTAGTGCAGTTTGCTTCCGCAATAAAACGCACAATCGACCCCGAAACTCCGATTTTATTTAAAGACGGCGGGGTTATTAACGATAATGTTAACTCCGAACTTGATTACTTTAGAAGCCTTTTGTCAGGCGGGGAAGATTGGATTAAGGATTTTGAAAATAAACAAAAAGAATTAACCGGTATTAAAAGCCTTAAAGTCGGTTTTAACAATAATTTCGGGGTTTTTATCGAAATTACGAAGTCCAACATCAGCCAAGTTCCTATGAACTACATCAGAAAACAAACGCTTACTAACGCCGAAAGGTTTACTACGGATGAATTACGAAAACATGAAAACGATGTTTTTTCCGCTAAACTTAAAAGCATTGAATTGGAACAAAAAATTTATAACGATTTGGTTGAATATTCAAAAGCATTTGTTGATGATATAAAATCCGCCTCGCACTTTATTGCGCGTTGTGACGTTATTTTATCTTTTGCGCAGACTGCGGTTGAATCAAGCTATATACGTCCCGAAATGTGCGAAACTGACGAATTATACATTAAAGACGGCAGACACCCCGTTGTTGAAAAAATATTGCCTATGGGGCAGTACGTTCCTAACGATTTAAAGCTGATTGCGGATATTCATAATTTTGAAGATACTCAATTTATGATACTTACAGGTCCTAATATGGCGGGAAAATCTACTTATATGCGCCAAAATGCGCTTATAGTTCTGCTCGCACAAATAGGTTCATTTGTTCCGGCTTCTTATGCACGAATCGGGATTGTCGATAAAATATTTACCAGAGTCGGCGCGGTGGATGACCTTTCTTTAGGTCAGTCTACATTTATGGTTGAAATGAACGAAACCGCATTTATTCTTAACAGTGCAACGGAAAAAAGTTTAATTCTCTTGGATGAAATAGGCAGAGGCACTTCTACTTATGACGGAGTTGCCATTGCTTGGTCGGTTGCAGAGTATATTGCTACCAAAATTAAAGCCAGAACTATTTTTGCTACTCATTATCATGAGCTTAATGTTATGCCTAAATCTTTTGAGCAGATTAAAAATTACAGAATTACAATCGAAGAAGAAAACGGCGAAATCCACTTCCTGCGCAAAGTTATTGAGGGAAGTGCAAGCAAAAGCTACGGCATTCAAGTCGCTAAAATGGCTGGTCTGCCCGACAGCGTTATTTCCAAGGCTCAAAGTATTATGAACAGAATGCAGAAAGATTTTTCTAAGGATTTATCCCGCAAAAAATCCAAACAAAACTCAAGCGACGTTCCGCAGTTATCTTTAACTTTTGATTAGGATTTAATTTTATGATTAATTTTTTTAAAAGCGATAAAGGTATTATAATTTTTTTAATCGTAATATTCTTTGCAGTGCTGCCTTTTTTCTTTCTTCATCAAGGTCTTTTGCTTATAGATACGGGCAGAGAGTTTTATATACCTTCTCAAATCCTTAAAGGAGGCATATTGTATAAAGATATTTTCAATATCTACGGCCCCGCTTCTTACCAATTTAATGCACTTTTATTTTTAATTTTCGGTGAAAAGTTTAATACTCTTTATTTTATGGGGATTTTAAATTCTTTATTAATTATTTTAACTTTATTTGCCTTAACTAGAGAGTTCCTTAAAAAATCAGTTTCTTTTATTTTCAGCTTGATTGTTATGTTTTCTCTCGTTTACAATACTTTTTTATATAACTCTAATTTACCTTATACATTTGCAATTTCTTATGCGCTTTGCGCTTTTTTAATTTCATTATTGTTTTTAATTAAGTATATTAAAACAAACAACTGCAATTATGCCCTTGTATCTTCATTATTTGCAGGGTTGAGCCTCGCTAATAAGTACGAATTCTGCCTTTATCCTTTAATTATGATTTATGTTTTTTCTTTCATAAAACCTTTAGGAATAAAAAACTTTTTTAAAGCCGTTTTATGTTTTATATTTTTTCCGATTTTATGCTTTGCAGTTTTAATTTTTCAAGGATTAAACTTGGAAGATATTAAAAACAGCGCATTTTTAGTTGATAAACTTGTGCATGCTCCGTCATTAAAGATATTTTTTACTAAATTCGGAGTATTTTTTAACTTAAAATCAATATTAAGCCTTGCAATACACGGCGGATTTTATTCCGTTTTCGGATTTTTGCCCGCTCTTATTATTATTTTCTTTTTAATAAATATTAAAAAATTGTATCAAAATAAACCTGTTTTTATTTTAACTCTAACAACTATAAGCACATGCGCCAAATCATTATTTTTCTTAAATATCAACCACATGGGAGCATTCATTTTTCCCTTATGCCTGCTCTGCTTAATTGTTCTTACATCACATTTGCAAAAAATTATTCCCGTTTTCCTTATCATTTTTGCCTTATTTTTTGCGTCAGAGGATTTTAAATCGCTGAAATACAAAACATATAATATAAAATGCGAAAAAGCCGATATCTTCACTTTTAAAAAAGAGGGTGAAATTATTAATACCGCTTATAATTTCATTATAAATAACACATCTTTAAATGATAAAATCGTTATTTTGCCAGAGGGGTATTTTATTAATTTTATTACGGACAGAGTTGGCTCTAATATTTATTACAATTTAAGTCCGCTGTTTTATAATGACGTTTTCGGCGAAAATAAAATTATTTCCGATTTTAAAACAGCCATGCCCGATTACTTCATAATCCTGCCAATAAATAACATTGAATACGGACAAAGTTTCTTCGGAATTGACTATGCTCAAAATTTTTATGAGATGATTAAAAATAATTATAAACTTATTCAAAACACAAATAATATACAAATATACGGGAAAAATTAAATGAAAGAAATTGCACTTATAAACCATGGCTGCGCTAAAAACCTTGTAGACTCCGAATTAATGCTTGGTAAACTATCGCAGGCAGGTTATAAAATTACTCTTGATGAAACAAAAGCTGATATAGTTATTATAAATACCTGCTCTTTTATTCATGACGCGGAAAAAGAATCGGTTGCTTCCATATTTAATATGATAAATGCGGGTAAAAAGATAATAATAACAGGGTGTCTGCCTCAAAAACACAAAAAAGAATTAGCCGAGCTTATCCCCGAAGCCTGCGCGTTTTTAGGAACTTCCGACATTGATAAAATAGTTGATACGGTTAAAAATATTACTAAAAATAACAAGACAGATTACAAAGTGTGCGATAAACCCGAATATAAATATCCCGAAGATATTAAACGCCAGCAAATTACCATGGGAGCAAGCTCATATATTAAAATTGCAGACGGATGCGATTTTAATTGCGGTTATTGCATTATACCTCAACTTCGCGGTCCATACAGATCAAGAAAAATCGAAAATATTATCTCGGAAGCACAAGAACTTGCCGATAAAGGTACTTCTGAAATCGTTTTAATAGCACAGGATACAACAAGCTACGGGAAAGATATCTACGGGAAACCCGCTTTAATTGAACTGTTAACAGAGCTTAATAAAATTAAAAACCTTAACTGGATTAGAATTATGTATACTTATCCGTCATTACTAACTGATGAACTTTTATTTACGATTAATAAACTTGATAAAGTGGTTAAATATATTGATGTGCCTCTGCAGCACGTCAGTAAAAATATGCTTTCGGCCATGAACAGACCCGTTATGGATAATAAAGCTCTTATTAAAAAAATTCGCAAAATTATTCCAAACTGTGCAATAAGAACTACATTTATAACAGGCTACCCGACCGAAACCGAGGCTGATTTTAATGAGCTTTATGATTTCATTAAAACAATGAAACTTGATAGAGTAGGAATTTTTGAGTTTTCTAAAGAAAAAAATACTAAAGCCTGCTCGCTTAAACCGCAAATAAATGCAAAAATTAAAAAACAAAGAAAAAATATACTTATGAAACTCCAGCAGGAAGTATCAGCTTCAATCAATGAAAAACTAATCGGCAAAAATATTGACTGTATTGTTGAAACGGTTGACTCGAACGGCAAAATAACTGCCCGCTCATATAAAGACGCACCTGAAGTAGACGGTCTTGTTTATATAGATACAAAAACTCCCGCAATTCCCGGTGATATTATCACCGTTAAAGTTACGGGAGCTTCCGAATATGATTTATTTGCTGTTTATTAAATCTTTAATATTTTTTGTTTTTTGATTATTTATATTCAAATTAGCACCAAAAGGTCTGTATTTCGCAATTCTTCTGTCTGACATAGCAGAAGCATTATTTAAAATGATATTATCAATTACTTCATTTTCTTTTTCAATATCATTAAGTCTGTAATAAACATTAGCCAATTTTAAAGCTATTTCTATATCCTGCGGGTATGCTTTATTTAATAATATTAACTTATTTTTTGCTAATTCCGTTCTGCCGAATTTATAATCCAAAAATGCTTCTAATGTTTGAGTATCTTTATCATCATCTATATTTGTTGCCGCAGTTAAATATTTCTGGGCAGTTGTGTAATTTCTCATTTTATAATAGTTAACAGCCATATTATATAAAACTACAAACTGATTTCCAAAATCATTTGTAATTAACGGGAATAATTTAGTTAATATATAATTGGAACGTTCATAATGCCCGCGATAACCGTATTCTATTGCCAAATTAACCCATAGAACTATACTTTCCTGCGAATTTTTAATTTGTGATAAAGTTCTTTGAATATCTAACTCAAAATTTTCACCCGGATAGTAAGTTAGTATATTATGGAAATACATATTTTTCATTTCATTAGGACTTAAAGGAATATCAACTACATCAGGTATCATATTATATAAGGCTTTTAATGTATTTACATCACGATTTGATATACCTTGATATTGAGTTTGAGGATTTATTATATCTCTTTCAAAATACATAATGTCATTAGGATTAGCGCTATGTCCGAATAGACCTAAAGCATGCCCGATTTCGTGCTGAGCTAAACTTGTTAACTGTTCATCCTTATAGGGATTTCCTGCCGTATCTGCTTTTTTTAATTTAACATCCATTCTTACTAATTTTGAATTATTTATAACAGGTTTAACATTACCGGAATTTTGATTATTTATTACGTTATCACTGATATTATCAGTAAATATAATTTGTATTTTGGCTTTTTCTATATTTTCTTCCTTAAATTCAATATTTTTATTAAGAGCTTGACTCCAATTATTAAATGCTTGTCTTATATCATTGTAATAATTATCAGGAACTTGCCCCTGCGATTTTATTGAATAAGTAATCGGTTCTGATTTATTCCACCTTATAAGTTTACCTTCATATAAAACATTATCGGTATAGTTTGAACCTATTTCTTTATTTAATTTCCAGCGAATTAGACCGAGCGCTTTTTCTGCAACTTCATTTGCCTCATCACAATCATCAAGCCACGCTATTTCATATAATTCTTTTTGATTTTCAGTTGTGGCAGGAAGTTTTGAAAGTGTAAGCGCCTTATAGTATATTGGTTCATAATCATGCGGGAGTGCGTTTGCTACAGAGTCAAATAACTTTAAAGCCTTTTCATAATGACCTTCACTATAATATTTTTTAGCCTTTTGCATTTGCTGTTCGGGCAGTAAATTAGATAAATACACTCTGAATCCTACAATCAGAAATAATAATATGGCAAATACAAGTACTGTTATTATTATATTTCGTTTATCTTTTTCTTTCTTTTTAGCTTTTTCTTCCGCTTCTGCTTTTTCTTTTTCTTTCAGTTCTTTCTTGCTTAACGTATTTTTATTTTCTTGAGGCTCTTGAGGAATGTTTTGTTCTTCCATATATTTCTCCTTATTTATTTAATTCCAGTATTTCCGATAATTTTTCGGGTTCCAGTTTTGATAATATTTCAGAGTTGCTTTTTATTTTAAAATATTCCGCAAATTTCGGTGTGGTCTTTAAGTTATATGACCGCCCGTTTTTATCTTTCTTTTTACTGATTAAACCTTTATCAATAAGCTCCTGCACATGCTCATAAGCCGAAGCACCTCTTAAATCTTTCAACAAAGACTGCCTTATGGGTTCTTTTAAAGCTATAACGGTTAATGTCTTTAATACCGCAGTTGATATATCCACGGGACATAATTTTTCAACTATGTCCATATATTCATCTTTTACTTGAAGTATATATCCGTTTTCATCATCTATTTCAAGAGCACCGTCACGCGATGAATAATCCATAATTAATGAAAGCATAGCATCTTCTACTTCTTGTTCATCAACTTCAAGGATTTTTGCTATTTCCTTTAAATCAACGGCCTTTCCCGTTACAAATAATACAGCTTCAATTCTTGATTTTAATTCCATTTTACCGCCTATGCCGTTTCTTCTTTGTCGTCTTGTGATGGCGATTTTTTAATTACATATAAATCAGAATAAAACTCTTTCTGCTCCAAATCAAAGTCACTTTCCGCAGTCAAGAATAACAATGATATATAAGCTGTTATTTTATCCAGCCCTAAAAGTGTCAGAGTATTCAATTCCACTTTTTCTTCTTTTTCAAAAATTTTTATAAGATTTTCATGCAGAATTTTTACTCCGCTTTCAATGTATTCTTCCTGTGCCAGATTTATTATGTCATCCGCTGACATATTTTTATAACTGTGAACACGCCTTTTTGCACGTTCTAAAGAATTTTTTAACGCCTGCTTTTTATCAAGTTCTTCATAAAATTCTAACTGACGTATTAAATCTTTTAATGTTACTATTCTGTTTCTGTTAAGTTTTACACTGGTTCTGCGCTGTATTATATCATTTATGGGTATTACATTATTAGGATAATCTTGATAATACATATCATCCGGCGCAATATCATCATCATCAAAAAATTGTTCATCATTTGAATGTACTTCAAATTCCATAGGATCAAGTCCTACCAGTACGTTGGATTTTAATTTAAGCAATACGGCTAAGAAAAATAATGCTCTTGAGCTCGTTCTTAAATTGTTTGAGTGTGTTTGCGCCAAATGAAGCATATATTTATTTGCAATATCCGCAATATCTATGTTCCAAGGATCAATTTTACCCTGTTTCGCCATTTGTACAAGAATTTCAATACCGTCAGTTTCGTCCTGCGGGCTTTCTATTATTGCTTCAGCATCAAATCCCAAATCCTTTTTATAAGATTCGGTTGAACTGTCTATGTAAAAATTATTTGTATCCTTTGGATTTAACATTTACTCAGTCCCTAAATTTAACGCCCGTTACATGGGTTTTTCCATGTTCTTTTTGAGTTACACCTATTGTCCTATTAGCTGATTCTACCATAGATTTTTTGTGACTGACTACTATAAATTGCGTATTTTTTGCCTGCTCCTGTATCATATCCGCAACCCTGCCGACATTAATCTCATCAAGGCTTGCGTCTACTTCATCCAGTGCATAAAACGGTGCAGGAAGATATTTCTGGATTGCAAATACCAAAGCCAGCGCGGTTAATGATTTTTCACCGCCCGACATTGCTCCCAGCTTTTGCTTTTTCTTATCTCTGTGCTGAGCTTCTATGGTTAAACCGCCATCAAACGGGTTTTCGGGATTTTCCAATACAAGCATGCCCTCGCCTTCGGATAATCTGGCAAATATTTCTTTAAAATTATCATTGATGTTATTAAATGTTTTTAAAAATGTTTCCTTTTTTACCTGCTCATAACCTGTCATTTTTGCTAAAATTTCTTTTCGTTCATTAGTTAATGTCGCAATTTGTTCTTTTTTCTCCTCCTGCTTCGCTTTTACTTCATCATAGGCTTGTATAGCAAGCATATTAACGGGCTCCATTTCCTCCATACGTTTTTGCAGCCGCTGAATTTTACCCGTTATTTCCTCAGTTGATATTTCGGTAGGAGTTAATGCGTTTATATTTATTTCATTTGCCTTTAATTCATTTATTATTTCTTCTAACTGCGGTTCAAGTTCACGTCTTCTTGCTTTATATGCTTCTACCTGCTCATTTAATTTTTCTATTTCATTATTAATTTTATTCTTTTGAGTCTCTGCATTTAAAAGCTCTTCCTGAATTAAATCACGCTGTTTTTGCAGTTCTAAAAGTTTTTCTCCGAGCGTCTTTATCTTTTCTTCAAGCACCTGCGCCTTTGCTTCTATTTCTTTTATTTCATCGGCAAATTTAATTTTATCTGCCTGTGCTGTTTCATTATCTTTTAACAGTTTTTGGATTTGTTCTTCTTTTGTTTTTATAAACAACTCATTGAAATCAATATCCCTTTTCATTTCATTGATTTCATTATTAAACCTTAATATTTTATTTTGATATTCTTTTATTTGATTTTCAATAGCAGAGGTCATTTCTTTAAGTTTTTTAAGTTCACCCTCTGACATTTTACTTTCAATTTCAGCAATTTTGTCTTGAAGAATTACCATTTTTTCATTTAAAGCAACAAGTTTTTCTTCATATTTTTCAAGTTTTTTCTCAATATTTTGAACTTTTGGTTCGCACTCTTTAATTGTTTTATTATATTCATCTATTTTTTGTTCATTATTTTGCGAGTTATTATTAAGATTATTCAGTTCTATTTTAGCGCTGTTTAAAGCTGTCATGGTATTTGAGTAATTAGCTCTTATTTTTTCGCGCTGTGCTTCAAGTTCTTCCCTTGTCCTTTCAAGTGAGGAATACTGCTTTTGTAATTGACCAAAGCGCTCTTTGTACTTATCAAGCTCCTCATCTTGATTTTGGCTGAATTTTAATCCGCTTGACTGCCTGTCACCGCCTGTTATAGCACCCGATTTTTCAAATAAACTGCCATCTAAAGTTACTAAGCGGTATTTTCCTATTAATCTTTTTGCACTATCGTAATCTTCAACAATCAAAGTTTCACCAAGCGCATAATAAAAAACATCTAAATACTTATCATCAAAATCTACAAGATTTATTGCGTAATCGACAATGCCTTTTTCTTTCGGCATTCTTAAACTGTTCGGAGCTTTTTTCATTCTGTTTAACGGTAAAAATGTAGCTGTGCCTGCTCTTGACGATTTTAAATAATCTATACACTGCCTTGCTGTTTCTTCATCATCAACAACAATATTCTTCATTCTGGAACCCATTGCTACTTCAAGAGCTGTTGAATGTTCTTTATTTACACTGCCTAATTGCAATAACGGGGCATGTACTCCTTTTATTTTAGCTTTTATTATGCTGTCTATGCCCCTGCCCAGCGTTACTTCTTCATTCGCGGTCTTTTGAGCTTCCAGTGTTATTAACTTCCTTTGCGCCATTTGCACATCGTGCATTAAATCAGATAACTCATTCTTATTTTTATCTAAATTGTATACGACATTTTCCTGCACTATTTTGCAAGATTCCATTTCTTTGGTTAATTCTTCAACTTGAAGTGCAAGTTTATCTTTATTATCTTTGTAATTTGTTTTAAACGCAGTTAATTCGGCTAAGGATTTTTTTGCATTTTCAATATCTTTTTTATATCCTGCAAGCTCTGTTTCTAATGGCAGACTTTCGTTTCTGGTATTCCATTCTTCTTCTTTTAATTTTTCGAGCTCCTTTTTTAAATTGTTTCTTTCTTCAATTTGTTTATCCGCATTTTTATTTAATCCGGAAACTTCTTCAAGAATTTTTGCAAGCTCTGATTCCTGCACTTTTATATTTTCTTCAACCGCTTTTATTTCAGCTTTTTTTTCTTCAATTTTTAAATTGATTTTTTCAATTTTTTCTTTATTATTTTCAATCCCGTTTTTAGAATTTTCTATTGTTTTTAAATTATCGTGTATAGTTTTTTCAACGGAGCTTATTGCCATTTCTTTACGCGAAATTTGACCTTTTAATTCCTCTAATTGTTTTTTTGTTTCAATTTGTTCGGCTTCACCGTTATTTTTAACAAGCTCAGATAT
>CANQZO010000010.1 GCA_947628355.1 Candidatus Gastranaerophilales bacterium
GGTGCTAATCTTATGGCGAGCGACCTTAGGGCCGGTGCTTCTCTTGTTATTGCCGCTTTAATGGCCGAGGGCGAAAGCAGTATTGACAATATTTTTCATATAGACAGAGGTTACGAACTTTTGGAAAATAAGTTTAAATTAATTGGTGCGGATATTGAAAGATATTCAGATGATATTGATGTTCTCAATCAAAGTAAAGGAAATTTAAGTGAATCACAATTATAAAAGATGGTATGATCATGATCCTGTTTTGCTTGAAGTTATTAATCTTCTTCAAAACTATCAAAATGAATTAAAATCACAAGCGGAAATATTTTTATCCGAGATAGAAAAAAAAGTTTCCAAAGAGGCGATTGATAAGTTTTATGAAATGGTTAGACCAAAAGTTTGCAACCGCTGGTATGATAAAGACCCTGTTATTTCAAGAACGGTCGAGCTTTTAAGGGTTGTTCCTCCGGATGTTCAAAAAGCTACAGCTCAGAGCTTTTTAAAAGCGCTTGAAGATATGGGTGTTTATAAAAAGGTTTAATCACTCTAATCAAGCACTTGATTTGTTACTATGTTTACTCTTATCGGTTTAAGCAGTTTTATATAAATTATCTGTCCGTCTTTAACTTTATAATTTCTTCCTTTTACAACAGTTTTTACTGCTTTTTTAAATTTATTAGCTTCAATATTAGTGGTTTCACATTCCGCATAGCCCAATATTCGCGTTAATAAATTTTTATTGTTTGCTGCGGAAAGTTCAAAAATTAATTCTCCGTTTCTTAAAAAATATTTACTTTGAGTTGTATCAAGTATTTTACCTATTAAGATAATATCTTTTGATAAAAGAAGATGATGTTCTTCATCCACTATATTGTTAGCAAATCGAGCTTGAAACATCTCTCCGGGGTACGACTCATTAGAACTTATCTGTCCTGAAATCATAACCGGAAGTACGCTTTTAGCAGGTATTGCGGCTACATCTTCATCATATAAAACATTTTCAATAGTAATACCTTCTGCTATTTTAGGACTTTTTTCTTCTTTAATTTTTTCAGCGGTATAACCATCCGTAGTTCGTTTTAAATTAGCCATAAATACTGCAAGCTGAGCTCTTGTAACATATTTATCGTAATCAAGATAGTTTTCTCTTGGCGGTTCTTTTGCTATAACATTTAAAACTTCAGCTTTGCCTGCCGTTACTTTAAACCAATCGGGTATATCCTCAAAATCGGTATAAGCATTTTGAAGCGCTGTTATTGCTTCTTGTTTTGTTATGTCTTCTGATTTTAATATATTTACAAGAAATGTTATTATTTCACTTCTTGTGACATAATCTTCGGGGTAAAAATGTGAATTGTCTGCGGGCTTTATAATGTCTAAATTAACTGCACGTATAATATATTTCCAAGCCCAGTGGTTTGCATCTGCATCATCGAATGAATACATTGTTTCTATCGGGATTTCTTCCTGATTTAATACTTTTATTACCGCAGCTGCATATTCTGCACGCGTTGCATACTTTTCAGGCTCAAACTTATGATTAGGGTAGCCGATTATTAAATTATTATCCGTAAGATTTTCTATATCCATATATGCCCAAAAGCCCGGCTTTAAATCATAATAATCCATTGCATGCGAGGCATTTACATTTAATAAAAATAAAAATATTAAAATAATTAACTTTTTCATACTAATATTTTTATTCTTTTTTATCATCTTTTTCTATTTTTTTTACAATTGAAGATTTTATTTTTTCATCATAATCTTCATCATCCATTAAAATATTTTTACGTTTATTCTTTAAAAGAGAAACAACATTTAAGAGAGCAAGAGAATTAAGAGAAGCGCGAAGCTGCATGCTTCTGTCTTCAAATGGTTCATTTTTTTGATTTTGATTTTCATCCTCAGTCGTGAAATATTCTGTACCTTGACTTGCACGGTCATCCGAAGTTTTTGCCGCAGTACCCGAAATATCTCCGCTTTTGAAGTTGATTCCGCCGCCAATTCCCAGAATTCCGGCAGACCTGTTGTCAACCACTTACTTCTCTCCTTTTACTTTCGTTTTGATATTATATATCAAAATTGAGTTTTATACAACTCAATATTACTATAAAACTTGAACTAAAAATTTTTTGCGAAAGCTGATAAAATTTTTAACTTAATTTAACATTTATACAATATCTTTAAATATTTGCGGAATATTTTTATTTTGGGAAATAATATAATCTATTCCCGAACGTTCCTCCAGTTCGTGTTGTTTTTTTGCCGCCGCAACTTTCTTTTCCGTAACGGAGCGGTTGTATTTAGGCAGTAATATTCCGAGCATTACTATTGAGAATGCTATATCTGCTATACGGCAAATATTCCTTAAATTGCGGACTTTAGTTCCTGCGACTTCCTGAGCTGTTTTTAATTCCGTATTTTTTATCCAGTTTCCGAATTGTTTTACCCTATATTTTACCATTTCGCCAAGTGATGAAGTTAATGGCTTTTCTATTACTTTGCTTCTGTTTAAAAGAATGACATTTTCACCTATAAGATTTTTACCTGCTTTTGTTTTAGACAGTGCTTCAATTGCAGAAGCAACTCCTTTTTTAACATAATCACCGAGGAAGTATAATCCCGAGAAGCTGGCTATATCCCTAACAGTTGTTTCTCTTAATTCATTTTCATCCTCTGCACCGAGCATTCTGCTTGCGAATGTTGAAGCTGCTATCCAGCGGCATTGGTCTAATGTCGGGAATATGTTTGAAAATTGGAACATAACAAGCGATGGTTTTTTCATCATGGATAATGCAGCTAAACCATACATCCCCGCAGCCGATGCAAGTTTTTTTGCAAAGAACTTCTTTTTCTGCTTTTCATCCATTTTTTGAGTTGTGTCTTTTTTGCCGAAATCTTTATATATCGGAGCTCCCTCAGCTTTAAATTGTTTTCTTGTTATAGCACGGTTTATGGTTTGAACACTTACTGCTATTCCTATAACAAGTGCCATACCTATTAAACTTTTTTTATTTACGAATTTCGTTAATGATTTAGCATAATTTTCTATAGGTATATTATTTTTTTCTGCATTGGAAAATCTTGCACCCATGTCTGTTATATCTCTTAAAGTTTCTTCCAAATTTGCCTGCGGTTTGCCGTTAAATTTTAAAATATTTTCAGCTTTTGTAATATTGGCAAGTTTTGCTTTTGCGCTTTTTAACAGAGTTTTTCTTTCCCCGCCGGTTTTACCTATAGCTTGAACAATACTTTCAGCCGCTTCTTTAAATTCGGGCATTTCTGCTTTATCGGCATATTTGACCCAGCTTGTCCCGTCTAATCCTTCTATTGCTTCAAGTGATTTTTTTACAAACTCTTTTGTTTTTCCCTCGCTGCTTTGTTCGGGGAGTTTTGTATATATTTCTTTCAATCTGTCTATAACGGCTCCGTTTGCCCATGACTGTGCAGGATTTGTCCCTTTTAATTCTTTTGATTTCGGCAAAATCAATGCTAATGCTTTTACAAGCAGTCCGGGCATTAAACAGTTTACAAATAATCCCGAAAATTCTCGGCGGCATGTTTCAAATGCAGCTGCCAGTCCTGTTTTTAAATCAACAAGTGTCCTTGGTATATTTGTTGATACAGTATCTACAAATGATACTTGTATCATTGCATTTTTATCCAATACACTAAATGCTTTATCTATTACATTAAATATTCCGTCAGATATACCCCCTTTAAAACTTTCATTTTGGGGCGTTTTTCTGACAGTTGTTTGTTTTTGTATGTTATTTCTTATATATCCGCTCGGACTTATTATTTTCAATTTTTATGCCTTTTTGCATTCCGCCATTTGCAATAATATCAATTTAATAAATAAAAACAAATTTTTTTGCGTTTTATTTTTCTTCTTTTACACAGAGTGTTATAAAAAAATTGACTTTTTTGCAATTTTTTTAGTGCAATTTCAATAAAACCACATACTTTTTTAAAAAAAATGAAGATTTTAACTTCAAAATGTAAAATTTTTATATTGAAAAATTCAAATTTACAATTATTAATTTAAAGTATCAAAAAATACTATTTTAGGTTTTTATATAGTTATTGAGGCTTACATGATTATAAGTAAGGTACAAAGTTTTAATTTATTAAATCGCAGCAGGCAGATGCCTGTCAATCCTGTACATGCACAAGTTTTGAAAAATTCTCAATTCTCAAATGAAATTTCAAATGTATATTATTATCCGATAAATTTTAAATCGGAACCCAGAACATACTCCAGCAATAATAAAAAATTACAGTCAAAAACATCCGATTTTAAAATTTGCCGAATACCCGATATGCCTTGTCCTGCATGCGGTAAAAAAATTATGACAAAATCTCAATTTGATAAATTTGCTTATGACTTAGCTAATACACCGCCGGATGATTTTCTGGATTTCCTCGGAAACTATATCGAATATATGCGCCCTGTTGAAGAATCCGTTTATTATGAACTTAAGGCTCTATCTGCAAAAATGGCGGCTCAAAGTAAAACTTTTTCATCAGCGAAATTGGCAAGTCAACGTGAAAATGCTTTATCAGCAAAATTGGCGGATCAAAGTGAAGATTTTAAAGATTTAAGAACTTTAGTTGTTAAACTTAGAGAAGAAAAACTCGCTATTTTGCAGAAAGCTCAAAGACGACTTTTAAAGAAAATGGTTGCCTTGGCTAAAACTCTTCCCGAAAACGAACAGACTACTCTTATGGCGAAGATTAACAGTGTTAAAGAAATAATGAACCAAAAATCAAATTCTCCGTTCAGAAGAAAAATATTAATTGAGGACATTAAACAAATAAAAATTTCTAATCCTAAAAAGTATAACAGACTGCAAAATTTGGCAAGAAGTTTTCCTACTTCAACTGATATGAATTCCGCTTGGATTGTTAAATATTCGGGTAAGGATAAACATGGTGATGATTGGACTTCTTATGATATAGCATTACGATTGCTTCAAGTTTCTACGGCAAGCACTGACCATATACTTGCTTATGATATAGAAAATAATCATGATGATATTTCTAATTATTTATCCATGCACGCAGGCTGCAACAATGTTAAATCCAATAAAACTTTTATGCAATGGTTTAATGAAGATAAAGAAGGCAGGCTAAAATATTTAAAAGATTATTTTGATACTTGTGATGAACAAATTAAGACAAAAAGAATAAAAAGGAGAAAATACAGACAATATGTTGCAGCTGCAACGCAAACAATTTGCGATATTACTCAAGGTCAAGTTGATTTAAGACCTTCACTTGAACAAGAGTTTATGCAATAGTATCATATTGTCTGAGCGATTGGCTTGCAGCCTTGCTTTTTGTTAAAAAAGAAGTTTTTTGCTTAGGCGGATGATTTGGTGATGTTTTAGCAATATCGGGGTCGCGAAGTGTGTATATTTCTTCTACCCTTTCACTTAATTTGCGCGGAGAACTTTTATACAATCCTGCAGCATAATCCATTTCGGGATCTTTTACGCCTTTTGAATTTTTTATCCAGAATTTTGCCGCTAACGCATAAGCGTCTTGTTCTTCCCTTACGGAAGTGTATGCGTCTTTATCTTTTGCATGTACACTTTCGTGTACGAGGTACGCTGCTATTACTTGAGGGGCTGCATACATGTATTGAGCAGATACGGTTATTCCTTTTTTATTATTTTCATATTGCGCTATATTTGCTGTTCCGCCCATTGATGCGGTTTGCCCAAATCTTATTTCCACATTAGCTAAGTCTTTCATATATTCATTGCCGAGATATGATGTCGCCAGTTCAAGTGCTGTTCTTAAATTATTTCCGGCATATTCCGACTTTTCTTTTCTTGCTTTTTCGGGCGAATACAACGCTAATGTATCATTTTCAACCTCCATTAAACAGCGTTTTGCAAGGTCATTTTTTTCATCAAGACTCAATGCTTTTTTGTAGCTTTCAGCCGCATATTTATATAATCCGCTTTTATGCTGTGCGTTTCCGAGTTCTATTAATATTTCCGCATCGTCGGGATTTTTTTCCAGATATTTGGCAAAATTTTCTTGTGCTCTTTTATAATCTTTTAATCCTGCGTATGCTTTTCCCATTTTTTTATAAACGCTTATTTCGTCGGGATTTTGTGATTTTGCTTCACTATAATATTTTAGCGCTTCACCGTATTGATTTTCATTTAACGCTTTATCGCCTTTAATTAATATATCTGTTACATCAGAACCTTTAAATGCCTTTCTTTGTATTACGGGGCATTTAGGACTGTTTATTACGTATGGTGTAAGTTTTATCAATATTTTCCCTTTGGTTTTAAAAATTACCTGTTTTTTTAAAACATCAAAATTTAATAAATTGACTTACTATATGTATTTATTACAAAATATTAAATTAATTCAAGTATTCTTTTTACTGCTTCATCCGGTGTTATTGTTTCAACTTCTCCGTTTTGTCGGGTTTTAAATTCAACCAGATTATCTTTTATTGTTTTGCCTACTGTTATTCTATAAGGTATTCCGATTAAATCAGCGTCTTTTAATTTAACTCCCGCTCTTTCGGTTCTGTCATCAATTAATACTTCTACATTCTTTTCAAGTAACTTATTATATATTTCTTCTGCAACTTTCATTTGAGTTTCATCCTGGTCGCTTACCGGAACTACTGTTACAAGGTAAGGTGCTATTGATTTGGGCCATATAATCCCGTTTTCATCATGATGTCTTTCAACAGCTGCAGCTGCCGTTCTTGATATCCCTATACCGTAACAACCCATTATAAATGGTTTTTCTTGTCCGTCTTTATCCGTAAATGTTGCATTCATTGCTTTGGAATATTTTGTTCCGAGTTTAAATATATTTCCTACTTCAATTCCTTTTGTTACCTTTAGTTTTGCTCCGCAATCGCAGCATAAATCATTTTCTTCTACTAATCTTATATCAGCTGTTTTAACGGGCAGTTCAACATCTATGCCCCAATTTGCACCTGTTAAATGTTTATCTGTTTGATTAATACCGATTACAAAGTTCTTTAATTCAAGCACCGTTTTATCTGCAATGATTTCTACACCCTTTAATCCTTTCGGGCCTATAAATCCCGCTACTGCATTATAACCGCTGTTTGCCATTATTTCTTCAATTTCGTCATTTCTTGCAATTCTTATTTCATTGCCTTGAAATTCGTTCATTAATTTTGTTTCTTCAACTGTCTTATCACCGCGGATTAGTGCTGCTACGTATTTTCCGTCTATTACATATAATAGGCATTTACATATTACGCTCGGCGGAATTTGAAGATAATCCGCAAGCTCTGTAATTGTTGCGGTATTTGGAGTATCTTTTATTTGTGCGCTTGTAAAGCCTCCGTCTGTTTGAGTTTTTTCAAGGTTTGATACGGCGTGGTTTGAATTGGCGCTGTATCCGCATTCACTGCAGTAAAATACATCATTTTCACCCGCATTATTTTCGCTGTCTTCGTTTACCAAAACCATAAATTCATGCGATACGCTTCCGCCGATTGCGCCTGAATCTGATTGAACCATTTTTGTTTCCAGTCCGCAGCGTTCAAATATTTTTTTATATGCTTTTGCCATTATTTCATAAGATTTATCAAGTCCCGCTTCATCAGAGTCAAAACTGTATGCGTCTTTCATTATAAATTCACGTCCGCGAAGCAAACCAAATCTTGGTCTTATTTCATCTCTGAATTTTGATTGTATTTGATATAAATTTATCGGAAGCTGTTTATATGAGCGTATTCCCTCTCTTGCTACGGAAGTTATTACTTCTTCATGAGTAGGCCCCAGGCACATTTCGCGGTTATGTCTGTCTTTCAGCCTCATCAGTTCTTTTCCGTACACTTCCCATCTGCCAGATTCAAGCCACAATTCAGACGGCTGTACAAACGGCATTAACAGCTCCTGTGCCCCTGCATTATTCATTTCATCCCGTACTATATTTTCTATTTTATGCAATACTCTTTGCATTAATGGCAGATAATTGTATATTCCGTTTGCAAGTTTTCTTATATATCCTGCTCTAACCAGCAATTTATGGCTTATTACTTCAGCGTCAGACGGGTATTCTCTTAATGTCTGAACAAATAATTTTGACATTCTCATATAAAATTTCCTTAATATTGTATTTTACTTTACAATATTAGCACAAAAAATTTATTTTATTGATGAGTTTTATTTATTGCTTGACGTTCAAGCTCTTTTAATTCTCTTATACAAGAGGGTAGAATTTGCTCAAAACATTCTACAATATCAGGGTCAAACTGTTTTCCCGCTTCTTCTTTTATTTTAGCTAATGCTACAGATGGTACTACTTGATTACGATATACTTTTGGCGTTACCATTGAATCAAATGCGTCTGCTATTGCTATTATTCTTGAACCTATCGGAATTTCATCACCTTTTTTTCCGTACGGATATCCGTTTCCGTCATAAAATTCATGGTGATATTTTATTAATTCCACCACATCTTTTAACTGTTTTATATCGTCCAATATTTTTACGCTGTGATATACGTGTTTTTTTATTTCTGAATATTCTTCCACAGAGAGCTTTTCAACTTTTGCAAGAATATCATCTGAAACACCTATCATTCCGATATCGTGCAATAAACCTGCAAGTTCTATTTTGCCTGTTGTAGTCTCGCTTAAATGCAGTGCTTTCGCCATTTTTACCGCATAAAAAGTTACTCGTCGGCTTCTTCCCAAGGTATACGCGTCTTTTGCGTCTAACGCTTCAACTATTGCAGTTATTGTTCCCGAAAACAATTCTTTTAAATCATTAACCAACGCTCCGTTGTCTGCCTTTAACTGCCAGTATTCCAGCGCATTTTCAACTGTCAGCATCAATTCATCGGGATTATACGGCTTTTTGATATAACGATAAATTTTAGCATAGTTAATAGCGTCAATTAATATTCCCGCGTCTGTATATGCAGTTACCAATAGTCTCATTGTATCGGGTGATATTTCATAAGTTCGTTTTAAAAATTCTACTCCGTCCATTTCGGGCATTTTATGGTCGGATAATATACATTGGAATTTATCTTGTTTTAATATTTCAAGTGCTTCTAACGGCGAAGTGGATTTTGCTATTTCGTATTTACCTCGCAGAGTTCTGTATAATAATGCCAAGTTATCGGGTTCATCATCTACTATTAATATTCTGTATTTATCCATTACCTACTGCCTCGCTTTCCTGCTTAAGACCTGCCGATAATTGTTCTCTGTCTATTTTTAACGGCAGTGTAATGGTGAATTTCGTTCCTTTATTTTTTTCCGAACTTACTTTTATATCACCTTGATGATTTTTTATAATTTTATGAGTTATAGACATCCCGAGTCCCGTTCCCTGTCCTACGGGTTTTGTTGTAAAGAACGGGTCAAATACTTTTCTTTCGGTTTCTTCATCCATTCCTATTCCGTTATCTTCTATTTGTATTATCAAGTTTTGACATGAATTATCTAATTGAACTCTTATCCATATATCACCTTGTTTTTCTATTGCTCCTGCAGCATTATCAAGTATATTCATAAATACTTGATTTAATTGTCCGCCGAATGCTTCTATTTTTGGTATCGGTTCTGTATATTCTTTATGGATTACGGTTTTATTCTTTAACTTGTTATGAAGTATATTTAATGTTGTTTCTATTTCATGTATTACATCCACATCTGTTATTGCAGCTTCTTCCATTCTTGAGAAACTCTTTAAATCTTGTATTATGTTCTTAGCCCTGTCTGCGCCTTCTTTACAGCTCTTTATTAAGTCGGGCATATCCGTTTTTAAAAATTCAAAGTCAAGTTCTTCTTTTTTCTTTTCAAATGCCGTTCTTTCTTCTTCACTTAATGATTTACTGTTGTTTGTAAAATCATCTATCAACTCTATTAAATCATTTGAATAATTGCTCAAGTGTGTCATATTACCGTAGATGAAGTTTATCGGATTATTTATTTCGTGCATTATTCCTGCCACAAGTTCACCTAATGATTTCATTTTTTCGGAATGCACCATCATTGCCTGTGTGTTTTGCAGTTCGGCATAAGCATTTTTTAATTCTTTAGTTCTGTCTTGTACTTCCACTTCCAGAGTTGAATACATTTTTTGCAGTTCATTTACCATTACGTTATATGATTGCACTAATTGATTTAATTCATAATAATTTGTATATTCCAATCTTCCCGATAAATCTCCCTCGCCTATTTTGGAAATTGTTTTTTCCATTATTGACAGAGGTTTTGATATACTCATGGATAACAGTATCGATATTATTAATGTTAATATCAATATTATTAAGGTCAGCTGTATTATGTTATTTTTATATTCAATCATACAGTTGGTGATGAAGTCGCTTTGCTCAATTCCTATATAAAATTTGTATTTTAATTTTTTTATATCAATTATTTTTAATTTATTTAAGTTAAATCCGGGGGCAAATGTCAGTTTGTATTTTATTTCCCTGTTGTTTGATGATTTTATTAATTCATATTCACAATCTTCAGGCAGTGTTGAATATATGGGTTTCATATTGTTATCAAATACCTGAATATATTTAACTATATAACTGCCTGCTAATACTCCGTTTAAGTCCTCTTGCAAACCTTTAAAATTTTCTTTGATTAAATGCTGCTGGAATACTTGCAAGTTTGTTAATATATCTGCCGATAATTCGTTTTGCATTCCTCTTATTATATTTCTTGAAAATGTATATAACCCTAATATTACAATGCAAACTATTAAAGTTATTACGGTAATTACGGTTATAAATATTGTGTTTATTTTACCTATGTTTAAATTTCTTTTTACTTTTATTTTTGCCGGATTTCTTTTTGATGAATTTTTTTTCATATTCAACTCTTCTTTTTATTTATTTCGATTTTCTATTTGTTTCATAAAACAATATTGTACTAATGATATTCTGTCATAGTTATTAATGTTAGTAAATCGACCGGAAGATATAAATTTATTTCCGTTTAACTCTATTCTTATGGGCTCAAATGTGCAATTGATTTGTTTTGTTTCAATATCTATATTTAAACTGTATTTTTTTAACAGTTCAATTTGTTCATCTGTCTGCAGTTTTAATCCGCCTGCACTTATATCAATTATGAGCGCATTGTATTTTTTTCCTTCCGCTTCAAGTTGTATTTCTTTGTTTAACTTTATTCTTGAATATTCTCTGCGTTGTAAATACTTATAACTTATGGGAAACCACATTGATATGATATCGTCTTTTACTTCTTTTACTATTGTTTCAAAATACAATTGACCTTTATCAGTCATTGTGAACATTTCTACGGATTCATCAACTTCATATCTGCCTTTATTTTCAAGTTTTATACTGAAAAAATCGTCGTTTACCTCTGTAATTTTACATTTAGTAGCATTATCTATACTTCTTGACAGTATATAAAATTCTTTATCTTTTACAATATTTTCTCTCATTACTTCCCGTTTCTTTTATTTAATTTTATTGATTTTTGATTTTTTTATCAAGTTATTTATATTAATTATTGGTTCCGAGTTGAGTATAAACGTACGGGCGTGAAAAATATTTATTTGCCGTACGTATTATATCTTGTACGCTTACCGAGTTTATTAACTGCGGATATCTGTTTAAAAATGTATAATCTCTGCCCGTTATTTCAAGTGAATTCATTACGGAAGCCTTATCCATATTTGTTTCCATTGATATAACAAAGTTTCCGAGCAATTTGTCTTTTGCTTCAGATAGTTCTTTATCCGTTACGAATTCTTTTTTTAATCTTTGAATTTCGTTTAGCATTCCCTCTTTTGCACGCAGCGCTGTATTTGGATTTGTGGCTATATATATTGCAAATGCACCTTTATTTGTGTTCGCAGAAAAAGTAGAACCTACTTGATATGCAAGTCCGTTATTATCTCTTAAATTAGTGAACAGTCTTGAACTCATCCCCGAACCGAGTATCGAATCTATTACCTGCAGTGATGCCCAGTCCTTTTCATTTAATACTCCGTCTGTTAACCAGCCGTATATAAGCCATTCGGCTTGAGAGTCTTTTTTTATCTTTACCGTTTTATTTGCACTTAACGGCTTATATTTATATGAATATTTTGTTAAATCTATTTTTGCCGTTCCGTCATTTTTTAAAAGTTTTGAAAAATAATTTATATAATCTTGTTCGTTTACATTTCCGTTTATTGTTATTACTGTATTTTGAGCGGGAAACAAATTTCTATAGTATTGTTCAATATCTTCCTTATTAATTGCAGGAATTGTTTTTTCTAAAATCTTGCCTGTGTTTCCGTAAGGAGTTCCTGCCCATAATGCAGTTTTAAATTCATCAAAAACCAATGACTCCGGTAAATTTTTTCTGCTTTTTATTGAATACAGCCTGTCTTTTTTTACCGTCTCAACATCATAAGCATTTATTGACGCATTAATTGCAGCTTCTTTAAATATATCAAGTGCTAAATCTTTTTCATTTTTTGTAAATTTTGTTATTAAGCTGAAAGAATCTCCCGACGCTGAGGGTATTAATTTTATCCCGTTTTCTTCAAGCAGTAGAGATAATTCTTGGCTTTTATATTTATTTGTTCCTTTTAATATTGTATCTGCAGTTATTGCTGCTATTCCGGGAGTTTTTTCTAAATTGTTTCCGCCTCGTGATGCCATTTCCATGGCTATAATATCATTTGTGCTGTTTTTTGTAATTACAAGTATTGCTCCGTTTTCAAGCTGATATTTTGTCGTGGTATCATTTTGACTTATTACTTTTGCGTTATAATTTGTTTTTTCTTCACAATTTTGCTCTGCCGGCTGTAATTTTTCTTTTTCGGGTGAAACAATTGAAATTACCGAAAAATTTGGTTCTAAATAAGTTTTTGCAGCTCGTTTAACATCTTCTGATGTCACTTTATTTATATTGTTTATATAATTTTTATAAAATTCGCTATCTCCCGTAATTGTAACGGTGTAGCCTATTTCACCCGCAATATTGGATATTGATTCTCTTGAATAATAAGTATCGCGTTCTATTATATTTTTTGCTCTGTTTAATTCATCTTCGGTTATTCCGTTTCTTTTAATTTCTTCTATTTCATTGAAAATAGCTTCCTTTAATCTTGTCATATCGTTAGTAAGATAATTTGCCGAAATGTAAAAAATGGAATCGTCTTTAGAGGATGAATGTGTTGCCGATATTGAATGTACAAGCTGTTTTTTTTCTTTTATATCCTGATATAATCTTGATGATTTTCCGTCACCTAAAATTGTTGCAAGAACATCAAGCGCGTAAGAGTCTTTGCTGTCAACTTCTTGACATCCTTTAAATCCGATTAATATGTATCCTGTTTCAACATTAAGTTTTTCTTTTTTTTCAATTTGGGCAATAGGTTTTTTATCCGCTTTATATACCGGCATTTTTGTTCTTTCGGTATTGTCTTGAGGTTTATTAAATTTTTCTTTTACCGACGAGAGCGCTTTTTGAGTATCTATATCACCTATTATTACCGTTGTCATATTCTGCGGAGTATACCATTTATTGTAAAAATCAAGTATTTGTTCTCTTGAAATAGTTTCTATAACTTCTTTTGTCCCTATTACATCACGTTTATAAGGATGATTTTTATAAAATCCCTGTATCATATTTCTGTATAAAACGGTTGTCGGGCGGTCGTTATTTTTTGCTATTTCTTCAATTACAACTTTTCTTTCTTTTTCAAGCTCTTTTCTCGGGATTAAAGGATTTAAAAGCATATCAGAGTGCAGGTCAAGTGCTAAATCAAAGTATTGCGAGGGTATTAAAATGTAATAATGAGTAAAATCTTTGCTTGTCGCCGCATTTGTTATCGCACCTTTGGACTCTAATATCCTGTCAAACTCTTTTACGGGATGTTTAGGCGTTCCTTTAAAAAATAAATGCTCTAAAAAATGTGCAACTCCGTTATTTTCATCTGTTTCATTTATGGAACCCGTTTTTATCCAGGTGTCAATTATTACTATGGGATTGTCGTGTACTTCTTTTATTATTACTTTCTGTCCGTTATCAAGATTGAATGCCGAATAATCAGCAGCATAACATATTATTCCTATAAAAATAAAAGCAACTGTAAAAAATATTTTTTTCATAGTATATCCTCAAAAATCCCCTAATGATTTATATAATACAATAAATTTTGTTAACTTGCCATATCCAAAAAGGTAATATTTACCTGTTTTTTAATATATTATTATAAAATTCAAATCCCTATTTTTATTAAATTTTTATTATATGTTAATATAAAACTATGATAACAGAAAAAGAAAAAATGCTCCGCGGTGAATTGTATGACGCCAATTATGATAAGTCCTTAATACAAGAAAGGACTAAATGCAAAACTTTGTGTTTTCAATACAATACCATTTCACCCGAAAAGACAGAGGAAAGAAAAGAATTAATAAAAAAAATTATAGGAAAAACAAAAGGTGAATTTTTAATTGAACAGCCTTTTATGTGTGATTACGGCTATAATATTGAACTCGGTAAAAATTTTTATTCAAATCATAATCTGATAATTTTAGACTGCGCAAAAGTAACTTTTGGAGATAATGTTTTTATCGCGCCTAATTGCGGGTTTTATGCCGCAGGTCATCCTCTTGATTATGAAACAAGAAATAAAGGCCTTGAATATGCTAAACCGATTAAGGTCGGGAATAACGTTTGGATTGGCGGAAATGTTGTTGTTTTGGGCGGTGTAACTATAGGAAATAATGTGGTTATAGGTGCAGGCTCCGTTGTAACAAAAGATATCCCCGATAACACCCTTGCTTACGGAGTCCCCGCAAGAAAAGTAAAAGAACTTTGATTATATTAGTAAGCCCGACTGAAAATTGCACTTTATTTTTGCAATGTTAAAAAACAAAAAATTATTGTTTGCTAAAAAGATGAAACAATAAAAAAAATTGTTAAAAAGCACTACAAGCGTGTTATTATCGATGAGCCTAAGGATTACATTGAGACGGTAAATAAAGAAGTGACAATGGCATAGCCGATGTTGTTATAGATGTTGCAAGAATATATTATTTTTGGCCGTTCATATATTCTAAGGTCAAAAATTCCAATAAATTAATATTAGTTTTTCCGTCCTCTATTGCTTTAATTATAAATTCTCTGTCCTTGTCTGTTTTAAGATTCTGCATAATTTCGTGTATTTTTTCTTTAGAGTTAGTTATATCGCTAAGCATTTTATATAATTTTATCCCCAATGGAGTATTAATAAGTTTTTCTGTTTGTTCCGCCGTACTAACATCACAACACCAAGTACCTTTTGTATATTTTTTGAATAATTCAGCCAGTCCTATTGCTTTTGCTTCCGTTGAAAGAGCTACTATTTTAAAATTTTGATTGTTAAATCCGATAGCTTCATTTTTTCCGTGCAGGACAGTAACTTTTTTGTAGTTGTTTTGTTCAAGTGTATCAATTAAATTAAAATCACTACAGGAAGCAAGATTAAAATCTATAAGTTTATTTAATTCAAGATTATTAATACCGAAATTTAAACATCTTGCCAATATTGCTTTAAATCCGTAAGTTTCACCATCCATTAACCAATGAATGAAAAATGAACAGTTTATTTTATTAAAAAAAACGGTAAAATCCGTTAGTAATAACTTTTCTGCTTCCATTAAGGAATTTCCTTTTTTGATATAATTATCCAAAGAAAAAGAGTGCATTTCATCTGTTTTAATATTATAAACAGAAATACAGCAAATGCTTGGTGCTAATGCTCCGCCATTATAAAATCCGCTGCAGGAATAATGTATTGAATAAATATTTTGTTTTTTGTTCATATTATTGTCTCCTTAATCTAAGGATAAAATACCTATATGACAAAAACGGTCGTAATGGTAAAATAATTTAAAAAGGAGTTTTTATGGAAGAAAAACCGAGATATTCAAGAGTATCCGATATTTTGGATTTAGCTGTTTATATGTCGTCAAAACCCTTGGGCATAACAATTAATGAAATCGCTCAAAGATATAATGTTTCTCGCCGTACTGCAGAACGTATGCGTGATAGTCTTACTTGTATTTTTTCACAAGTGGATGAAATTGAAACTAAAGACACTCAAAAACATTGGGGATTTATTAATTATTCAATCAGCCAATTAGTTTCATTTACACCTAAAGAAATAGCAAATATTGAACAATGTCAAAGAAGAACAACTAACAAAGAAATGAAAGAAGAACTTTCTAAAACAATAGAAAAAATAAAGTCTTTAAACCGTAAATGTTTAGTTAATACCGAAAATAATATTGAAATGATTATGCAGACTGAAGGTTATGCCATAAGGCAAATGCCTCAATATAAAATAAATCTGCAAATACTTGAAGTTATAAGAGAAGCACTTCATCAATCTAAAAAAGTTACCGGCATTTATCATAATAAAAAAAGGACTATTGAGCCTTTGGGTATGATTTATGGAGAAAAAATATATTTAATCGCAAAAGAAAAATCAAAAGGCAAAGAAATATATAATTATCTCTTGCACAAATTTAAAGATTTAAAATTGACTAATGAAACTTTTGATAAAGGAAATTTTAATCTTCAAGAATATTTAAGCCGGTCTTTTGGTGTTTATCACGGTAAAATTCTAAATGTAAAATTATCATTTTCAAAAGAATTAGCCCAAGAGGCTTCACAATTTAATTTTCACCCGACGCAAAAAATAATTAAAGAAAAAGACGGCACTCTTACCGTTACATTTAAAGCCTCAGGAGATAAAGAAATAATGTGGCATATTTTTAAATGGGGAAGCGCCTGCAAAATTATTTCGCCTAAAGTTTTGAAAGATGAGTATAAAAAATATCTTGAAGATGTTATGAGAAATTATTAATAACTTTTATTTATAGCTACCTATTTTTCTGCCGTACTTGTCGTACTGCGTTATTGTGCCGGATGAATCTTTTTTAAAACTGCCTGTTTTTTGTCCGTACTTATCATAAGAAGTTGTTACTCCGTTTGAATCGGTTTTAAATGAACCTGTTTTTACTCCGTATTTATCATATTGAGTTGTGGTTGAACCTGTTGTCTTGTAGCTTCCCGTTTTCTGACCGTATCTGTCATAAGAATTATACCCAGAGGGAGTCTGCCTGTATGAACCTGTTTTAGCACCATATCTGTCATATTGGTTTATGGTTGAACCGTTTTGCCTAAAAGTCCCCGTCTTTTGTCCGTACATGTCATAAGAATTTGTATCACTCAACCCGTAATTTGTTGTTAAAAATAAAATAAATATAATTAATAAAAGTTTTTTCATCCGATGTACCTCAAATTTATTATATTAAATCAATTTGTTTTTTTATCCATTCCATAATTATGGAAACAAGATATTCCTGTTCTTTTTGAGTCAGTTCTCTGCCTTTTGGGATTTTATGCCATTTTTCAATGCAGCTTCGGCAGCATGTTGCAGTTGCATGTTGTGCTATAAAAACGGGGTGTCTTCTCATCGGAGTTTGCTTTCCGTCATTAACAGGTTCTGCGGGTGCTACTCTATCTCTTATAAAATCGCAGGCATGAGAATATATTTTATCTAAACCTTTTTCGTTGATATATTCAAGTTCTTTTTTTCTCAGTTTAAATTTTGCTCTAAATTTTGATTTATTAAGTCTGTCTAAAATATCCATACTAATTTATTTTATCAGTGAATTTGTTACTTATCAAATTACATAATTCAGCTAAATATTTTAAATATTTAGTTTGTTCATCAAAGTTCTAAAAATTTACAATTGTAATTAAATTAATTAATAAAGGAAATATTTTTATGAAGAATAACTTTATTATTATATACACTCTTATAAAGAATAATTAATGGAAAATATTACATTTAAAAGTCCTCAAAATACAAATTTTGTATTTAATAACAAATACAATAATATACAATGCGGTAAAACTCCAAAGAAACAATTATTAAAGGATACTGCAGAATTCTCAAGCAAACAAAAAAAGGAAAAAATTGATTATTCAATAGATGACGGGAAAATTTCGTTTTCAGATAAAATAAAAAATTTTGCAAAAGGAATAATAAGCCCGATAACAACATTATTTTCATCACCCAAAAATTTTGTAATGGGTGTGGGAATAATTGCTGCCGGTAGTGCATTAATGATAGCTACAGGCGGAGCATTAGCTCC
>CANQZO010000011.1 GCA_947628355.1 Candidatus Gastranaerophilales bacterium
GGGGTGGGGTGTAATACTAATGCTTTTAGGTGAAAGCCCAAATGAAATAGCGGATAACGAATATATGCTAAACCATTTGCGTATTGACTTGATTATGCTTGCGGTTTTTGCTGTTGCCGTTCTTCCTCTTTGTTTCTTCCCACGTTATAGAAAATCACTCAAGAAGAACCAAAAAGTCCGCAAGGTCATTTCCATTGTAATTTATCATTATATATTACCGATATTCATTTTGCTTATTGTCCCTGTTTTCTTCCAAACACCGCTTTGGGTAGCAAAAGCGTTTGTACCTGATGTTTTCATTACTATCGTTCTATCGTCAGCTTTGCTGTTTGTTACAGGTATTATCAAAACAATCATTCTGATAAGATTTTTATCAGAAGCAAAGAAGATTTAGCACACTCAATATTCCAATCTGTGTAACTAAAGTGTGTTATGCAGAGTTGATTTGTACCTAATAAGCACAGCCGCCGTCAAGTGGGGTAGTCTCCTGCTTGGCGGCTATATTATTTTGTATTATAACCACTTATCTCCCAAAACCGACCACTTATCGTAAAACGGTGGATTTGATTCTCCAAGCGTGCTATACTGTTGTCAACAAAGGAGGAAAAACAATGCAGGTAGAAATCAAAATCGACGACAGCTGTATTGAGCCGAGAGTGATTATTATTACCGATAAGGTAAATGATGAAATCAACGACATACTCAATATGCTTTCATCAAAAACACCTGAGGTGATTACGGGCTTTTATAACGATTTAGCGGAAATCTTATCGCCTGATGATATTATCAGAATTTACGCAGAGGACGGTAAGATTTTTGCTTCGGTCAACAGCAAAGAATACATACTTAGACAAAGATTATATGAGCTTGAGGAACAGCTCAATAAGTATAGCTTTGTGCGCATTTCCAACTCGGAGATTATCAATCTGAAAAAGGTACGCAACTTTGATTTGAGCTTATCGGGTACGATTTGCGTTACGCTGTCCGACGGAACGGCAACATATGTTTCAAGACGCTATGTGTCAAAAATCAAAATGGTTTTAGGTTTATAGGAGGTAAATTATGAAAAAGAAAGTTATTCTGCGCTGCCTGATCGGTGCGCCTATCGGTCTAAGCATTAGCTTTATGATCACACTTATCATTTCGGTAATTATTAACAAGGGAGAGTATTATCCTGTAGTGCCGCAGTTGACTGCTCTTTGCGGCAACGAGCTGAACGCCGTCATCATTCAGGCAGTATGCTCCTTGATATATGGAGCTGCTTTCGGAGGAGCGTCTGCTATTTGGGAAGTGGAAAGCTGGAGCCTTTTGAAGCAAACGGTTATTCACTGCCTTGTCATCTCCGTATCAATGTTGCCGATTGCTTACTGTATGTACTGGATGCCGCATAACTTTTGGGGTATAGCGGGCTATATCGCTATTTTCTTCTTTATCTATTTCTTCATCTGGTTCAGTCAGTACTTTGCTATGAAGAAAAAAATACAGGCGATTAATGATAAAGTCAAATCTGATTCTGTAAGCAGCTGATAAGTATTTCAGCCGCCAAGTGGGATAATCTCCTGCTTGGCGGCGGTTGCTGTTGCTGAAAATATGGTTTTGTGGTAAGCTTATATTACAATATTTAAAAGGATACAATGGTTGTGAGGAATAAAATGGATATAAAGCTTATAGTAGCTGAATTTAAGGATTTAAATACTATCCTGCAAATGCAAAAAGAAGCGTTTGCGGAGCTATACGAAAAATATCAAGATACAGAAACAAGCCCTGCCACAGAAAAGTATGAAGATATACTGTTCCGCTTTAACCAACCCGAAACGACATACTACTTCATAACGGCAGATAATATAAAGGTCGGCGTTATCCGTATTGTAGATTGCAAAGACGGCGTTACACGAAAAAGAATATCGCCGATTTTTATAATGCCGGAATATCGTAACAAAGGCTACGCTCAGCAAGCAATAAAGGAAGCAGAGCGTATTCACGGCAAGCAGTATTGGATGCTTGACACTATCTTACAGGAAAAAGGCAATTGCTGTTTATACGAAAAGCTCGGTTACCATCAAACAGGCAAAACCGAGCAAATCAACGAAAGAATGACGATCGTATTTTATGAGAAAAAATGAGGTTTGATTTATGTTAATGCTTAGACCATATAAAAGTTGTGACGCGCAGGCAATCGAAAAATGGATACAAGATAAAGATGTGTTTACGATTTGGGGCGGAGAACGCTTTGGTGATTACCCCATCACAGCAGAAATCATTGATAAAAAGTATCGAGAAAATAACGGTGACTGCGCAGAGCCGGACAATTTTTATCCGTGGACTGCTTTTGATGACAACGGAATCGTAGGTCATTTTATTATGAGGTATATCAACGGAGATAAAAAGGTTATACGGTTCGGCTGGGTAATTGTTGACAGCTCTGTAAGAGGTAAAGGTTACGGAACTAAAATGCTCCGTTTAGGGCTTAAATACGCCTTTGACATACTCGGCGCTGAGAAGATAACAATCGGTGTTTTCGAAAACAATGCACCTGCTCACCTCTGCTATAAAAAGGTTGGCTTTGCTGACGTCGACGTAGTAAAAGGCGAACCTTGGGATATTATAGAAATGGAAATCAATAATACAGCTATATAGATCGGAGAATCAAAAAATGAAAGGTTCTGTTTTGCCCGAAGCAATCCAAAAAGCAGTCGGGACTGAAAAACATACGGTAGATAAAATCGGGGAATCTGGTTCTGAGGTCAGGGTATATGCAAATTATGTATTGAAGATACAACCCCATAGCCAGGAAACAGATAATGAATATCAATTTGTAAGATGGATTAACGGTCGTCTGCCGGTTCCTTCCATACCGGCGTATGAAATCCATAACGGACTTGCATATACGCTGATGACCAAAGCCGAGGGCAAAATGCTTTGCGATATAGATTTACTGCAAACGCCGGAGCTTGTGATCGAGCTTGCGGCAAAGGGACTGAAAATGCTGTGGGAAACAGATGTGAATGATTGTCCGTGCAGCGTGAGCAGGCTTTCAAATCGCCTGAAGGCAGCCGAATACAATGTTGCTCACGGTCTTGTGGATATTGAAAACACAGAGCCGGAGACCTTCGGAAAAGGCGGTTTTAAAGATCCCGATGAGCTTCTTGATTGGCTGAAAAACAACCGTCCGCCGGAGGATATCGTTCTGACGCACGGTGATTACTGCCTGCCTAATATTTTTGCCAATGGAGATCGTATAAGCGGTTTTATCGACCTCGGCAAGGCGGGACCTGCCGACCGCTGGCAGGATATAGCCATCGCCATCAGAAGTCTGGATCATAATTTTGACGGCAGATATTTTAGCGGTGAACCGATTTTTGATTTCAATCCGCAGATGTTTTTAGACGCTCTGGGTGTGGAAATGAATGAAGAAAAATACAGGTATTATTACTTGCTGGATGAGTTGTTTTGATAAATGCCTTTTGTGAAAAAAACGGAAAAATAAAGGAAGGTTGAAATTATGCAGAATAATGATTATTTGATAAACTTTTACAACGAATACAATGAGGACGGACGGCTTGAGAACAACCGTCTCGGCAGAGTAGAATATCTTACTACACGCAGATATTTAGATCCGCTGTTAAACGCTGATTGCAAAATAGCGGAGATCGGCGCGGGCACAGGCAGATACAGCGTCACACTCGCCAAAGAAGGCTATGATGTTACTGCAGTGGAATTGGTACAACATAATCTTGACATTCTTAAAAGCAAGCTTGATGGCAGCGAGAACATCAAAACATATCTCGGCAATGCGCTTGACTTGAATATGCTGGAGGATAACACCTATGATATTACGCTCCTG
The DNA here is from genome assembly GCA_947628355.1 of Candidatus Gastranaerophilales bacterium. Classification (GTDB taxonomy): domain Bacteria; phylum Cyanobacteriota; class Vampirovibrionia; order Gastranaerophilales; family Gastranaerophilaceae; genus Avigastranaerophilus. Next base: position 3,845 of record CANQZO010000011.1, read on the forward strand.
CTTGGACCGATGTATCATCTGTATTCCGATGAGGATAAAATCACCGCACTGAAAGAAGCGGTCAGGATCACAAAGCCAGGCGGTCATATCTTGGTCGCCTATTGTATGAACGAAGCGACGGTCATTCAATATGTTTTCGGCTGTAATCAGCTAAAATCGGTGATGGACTTGAATATGCTCACCGACGATTGGAAATGCATCAGCGAGCCGAAAGACCTGTTTGAAATGGTGCGTATTGAGGATATTGAGCGCCTAAACGCAGCTGTTCCTGTTGAGCGCGTCAAGCTTGTTGCAACCGACGGCGCAAGCAGATATATCCGTGAATATCTCGAAGAATTTGACGATGAAACCTTTGCAAAATGGCTGTCCTATCATTTTGCAACCTGCGAAAGGCAGGATTTGATAGGCGCAACCAATCACAGCTTGGATATTTTGAGGAAGCTGTAAAGGTTAGTTACTTGAAATGATAAATCGTGGCTTTGAGAGTGTCCGTAACCACCAGACTCATAAAGTAATATAAAATTACCCTACCTAACAGTTTTTGCTTTCCAAAGGGCGCATAAACAGTGCCTTTTGAAGCCCAAAAGCGTGACACTTTTTCGATTAGTTGCTTGGTTCACAAAGCATAATCAATTTATCACTTTAAAGTGTTGATTTTATCGCATTCTTCTGCTATAATAATCTTGTATCGTGGCAACAAAATGGCAACAGAATTTTTGATAGCCTGTATTCTATTTACAATACAAATAATAGAAATACTCCATGTTAAAATCCTTAAACAAATACTGCTAAGATTATTTTGCAGGGAGCGAATGGGAATGAGTTGCAAAGCGGCTCAACTATGATCGCGCAAGCGTTCATATCATAACTGACGCGTCAGCGTCATCATAACTCTAAACTGTAAACTAAATTGCCGCCAAGTGGGACTTTCTCCTGCTTGGCGGCGTTTTCTATTGCTATATTTTTGATTTCGTGGTAAAATTTAGATATAACGAAAAAAGCAATAGGTGAAAAATATGGATAGAAATAAAGTAATAACTAATCCTAAGCAATTAGTACGAATGGAATTGAAAAATGCTGGTTTTGATTTAGATACAATCATAGTACCCGAAAGAGTTTATCTGCTTGCAGACGATATTTTTGATATTATGAAGTCTATGAATTGCGGACAACTTCAATATCCTGTCGGTGGAGGAATCTATATTTTTAACAACAATCATCATATCGGATTTGTGAAAGCAAATATGTGTTCTCCCGCTATTGCCACTCAAGCAGAGGATTTGATTGCCTGCGGTGTAAAGGAACTGATACATATCGGTTATGCAGGTGCCTTGTCACCCGATATGAATGTCGGCAATATTGTTTTGACAGATGGTGCTTATAACGATACTGCGGTACCAAGGTTGTATGGTTATAATTGCGATTTTATTGAATCCGCAAATACATTGACCGATAGGATTAGTAATTTGCTTATTGAAAACTCAGTTATCTTTCACAGAGGCAAGCATTGGACTACGGATGCAGGATACCGAGAAACTTGGGAACAGATTGATAATTTTCGAAAGAAAAACGCGTTATGCGTTGAGATGGAAGGCGTAGGGCTTTTTACAATAGCAAAATATCGTGACCGTTCCGCAACAGCTATATACATTATTTCCGATACGCTAAATGAAAAAGGTTGGAATTTAGGATGGGATGGACAAGTAATCTCGCAAGCCGTTCAAAAGGTTTTAGCAGCAATTATACCAAATTAAGAATAATGATGGTGATACTATGAATTTAAAATACCGAATAGCTAATATTAATGAAGCGGATAGAGTATGCTATATCGTTCAGCACACTAAAGAAGTAATCTATCCCGATTATTACACACAGACTGTTGTTGAATTCTTCGGCAGGCTTCACAGCCTTGACAATATCAAAAGTGATATTGCGCAGGGCAGAATCGGAGTTTTGGTGAAGGACAGCGAAATCATCGGAACAGGCAGTCATACCGATAATCATATCACAAGGGTTTATGTTTTGCCCGAGTATCAAGGGCAGGGTTTCGGCAGTATGATTATTGACGAACTGGAAAAAGAAATCTTTAAGAGCTACGAATACTGCGAACTTGACGCTTCCTTACCTGCTTGTATTTTTTATGAGAACAGAGGTTATAAAACCGTTAAGCACGTCAAATATGACATCGGCAGCGGAAAGTGTATGATCTATGAGATAATGAGGAAAAGCTATGACAATAAGAGAAATCAAAGATGATGAGCTGAACGAGTTGCTTGCATTATACACCCACCTGCACGAGCTCGGTGTACCCGAGAACAGCGAGCATTTGCAGAATACTTGGGCGGCAATTTGCAACGACGAGAATCATCATATCATCGTTTGTGAAGTTGACGGCAAGCTCGTTTCATCTTGCGTTTGTGTGATCATTCCTAACCTGACACGAAACATTCGTCCATATGCTTTTATAGAAAATGTTGTTACGCACGCCGATTACAGAGGAAAGGGTTACGCAACCGCCTGCTTGAAATACGCAAAAGATTTGGCAGTACAAGCTGATTGCTATAAAATGATGCTGCTCACAGGAACAAAGAGTGAAAGTACACTTGATTTTTATAAAAGAGCAGGCTATAACTGTACAGATAAAACAGCGTTTATACAATGGCTATAGGAGGAAAAATGGCTAAACAGAATGTTTATGATAACCAAGTGTTTTTTGATGCATTCAAGAAAATCAGAGAAAACGAAACAAATTTCAATGATGTTATTGAAACGCCTATCATAACTAAAATGCTACCGGATTTGTCCGGCAAGAAGGTACTTGATATCGGTTGCGGTATGGGACAGCATGCAAAACAATATGCTGATATGGGAGCGATATCGGTTCTTGGAGTCGACATCTCCGAAAAAATGCTTGCTTTTGCGAGAGAAAACAATTCTGCTGAAAATATCACATTTCTACAACTGGCGTTTGAAGATTTGGAAGAAATAAATGATCACTTTGATGTTATCACAAGTTCTTTGGCGTTTGACTATGTACAGGATTTTGCTGAGCTTATGCAAAAAATATACGCTCTTTTGACTAACGACGGAAAGCTTGTTTTTTCTATGTCACATCCTATTTCAACGGCATATGACGGCGTTTTTGACAGATATACCCGTACAGAAAGCGGAGAAAAATTATATGCCAATTTACATAATTACAATATAGAAGGTTTAAGAAAAATCAAATGGGTGGTTGATGATTACGAACTGTACCACCGCAAAGTATCAACGCTGATCAATGATATGGTTTCTACCGGATTTATCATAGAAGAATGTCAGGAATCGAATGTTTCGAAAAAAATAAGACGTCAGTATCCCGACAAATTCGATGGGGTTATGCATCAGCCTGACTTTATATTCTTTAGATGCAGTAAGTAAAATATGGAAAGTTGACGGCTTTTTCTATTGATGAATTGAAAGGATATAGAATGACACAGATAAAGTTTTACGAAACTATTGACGACAGCCTGCTCAAATTCGCTGTTATCGTTGCGAAATCCAATGGCAAATGGGTATTCTGTAAGCACAAAGAGCGTGATACATACGAATGTCCGGGCGGTCACAGAGAAGCAGGCGAGAATATCGACGATACCGCTAAACGTGAATTGTATGAGGAAACAGGAGCAATAGACTATACTATTCAGCCTGTCTGTGTTTACTCGGTAACAGCACCAAATAATTTCGATGGTAAAGAAACCTTTGGCAAGCTATATTATGCAGAGATTAAGAGCTTTGAGGGTGAACTGCACAGCGAAATCGAAAGAGTTGAATTATTCGACGAACTACCGAAAAATTGGACGTATCCGCAGATTCAACCGTTGCTGTTAAAAGAAGTTGAACATAGAAGAAACTTGGGAGAATAATGATGTATCAATACTTACTATTTGATTTAGACGGAACCCTAACCAATCCGGGGATTGGTATTACTAATTCTGTCATATACGCACTTCATAAGTTCAATATAGATATCAGTAATCGATCTGAATTATATAAATTTATTGGTCCACCGTTAAAGGATTCATTTAAGAAGTATTATGGCTTTTCCAATGAACAAAGTGACCTTGCGATTCAGTATTATCGAGAGTATTTCAAGAAACAAGGAATATTTGAAAACGAGGTGTATGACGGAATACACGATTTGCTGATAGAACTAAAAGCAAAAGGAAAATCTCTGATTGTGGCTACATCTAAACCAGAAGCATTTGCGATTGAGATTCTGCGGCATTTTGATTTATATGATTATTTCGATTTTGTGGCAGGAGCTACAATGGATGATTCACGAAACAAAAAATCGGACATTATCCATTATGCTTTGAATAACTGCAATATATCTGATAAACCATTGGCTATAATGATAGGCGACAGAGAGCACGATATAATCGGAGCAAAAGACAACGGATTGGATTCAATAGGCGTTTTGTTTGGGTACGGTACTTATAACGAACTGAAAAACGCAGAAGCAACTTTTATTGCTGACACGCCTATGGATATATTAAAATATGTATAAAGGGTTAAGTGAATGAAATACAAAAACATACTTTGGGATTGGAACGGAACTATTCTCAATGACACGCCTGTTGCTTTTAAAGCAACAAATATTTTACTTGAAAGATTTGGTTATCCGACGATTACATTAGAGTATTATCGGGATAATATAGATACACCTATTGTGAATTTCTACAGTAAGATTTTTGACTTGAACAAGCACGATATGCAAATGCTTGATGACGAATGGGGTGTGTTGTATAATCAGCTTTCCGATATAATAGAATTACACACAGGCGTTGAGGAAATGCTGAGTACTTTTGCGGATAACAATCTTAATCAAATTATTCTTTCGGCGTTTAAAACAAATGAGATTTCAAAATATGCCCGCAAGTTTTCTATTGAACACTATTTTGAAGATATTCTCGGAACACAGAATATTGTAATGGAAAGCAAAACAGTCCGTGGAAGAAGATATATGCAGGAACACGGATTTGCACCGGAGCAAACCTTATATATCGGCGATACGCTACACGATTACGATACAGCCAGTGATTTAGGTGTTGATTGTATTCTTTTCTCAGGCGGTCAGCAATCGCCAAGACTATTGCAACAATGCGGTGTACCTGTTTATGATAATTTCGTAGATATTGAAAATCAACTTGCAGGATAAACGAAAAGGAAACATAATGAGATACGGAATGATTTATTTGGTAGTAAAAGACTTTCAGCGCAGTCTTGATTTTTATAAAAAGGTGTTAGATATGCAAGTCAGCGAAACAAATGGTGAACGCTTTGCCGTTTTTAATAATGATGGTCTGAATATTTGTTTGCTGAATGGATATTACGATGCTAAACACCCCGAACAGATTGAAAAGAAGGGTGAATCTTTTCCGATTTATGATGACACAGTTTCAATAGTAGACAGCGAAAACAGCCGAAAGGCTTTTATCAATATAGTTGTGTCTGATTTACAGAAAGAGTATGACCGAATCATCAGCTTGGGAATCGCAGAGAAAATAACACCGATTCGATATCTCAATGTATTTGCGCCTTATTGGTATTTTACTTTTGCAGATCCTGACGGGAATCCGATAGAAATAACAGGCGAGTATCAAGAGATAAAATAATAAACCAGTGAGGGGAAAATGATATATGACACACAAAATGAAGCTTAATCCCGACCCGTTTGAAATGATATGCAGTGGTATAAAAACTATTGAATTGCGCTTGAATGATGAAAAACGACAGAAAATAAAAGTCGGCGATATGATTGAGTTTTCACAAACCGAAACCGGAGAAAAGCTGACCGCAGAAGTAATCGCTTTACATAAATTTGATTCCTTCGCTGAATTGTATCAGAAACTTCCTTTACTGAAATGTGGATACACAGAATCGGATATTACAACCGCTAAACCCGAAGATATGAATTTATACTATACTCCCGAACAGCAAGAAAAGTATGGAGTGTTAGGCATAGAATTGAAAGTACTTAACCTATGAAAGAGCACTTTATGAAACTACCAACAATTATTGAAGCAGAAAAACTATTAAACGAAGCAGAACAGCGCAACCCCGGCGCTTGGATTGGTCACAGCAAAACCGCCGCCCTTTGCGCCAAAGAGATTGCGGAGCATTGTGACAATATTGACATCGATACCGCCTATGTGTTCGGCTTGTTACATGATATCGGCAGGCGTGAGGGTGTAACTGATATGCGGCACATTATCGACGGCTACCATTTTATGACCTCTCTCGGCTATGATGAGTGCGCACGAATTTGTCTGACGCACTCATTTCCGTATAAAGATATTCTCTCCTATAACGGTCAGAATGACTGTACAGCAGAGGAAACTAATTTTATTAAAACCTTTATTGAAAAAACTGAGTACAACGATTACGACAAGATGATTCAGCTCTGTGATGCGCTCGCTCTACCCGACGGAGCAACCTTTATCGAAAAGCGTCTTGTTGATGTGGTTATGCGCAGGGGCTTTAACGATTTGACTATCCCGAAATGGAAAGCATTCTTTGATTTGAAAGATTATTTTGATAAGAAAACAGGAATAGATATTTATAAGTTAATAGGTGTAAAGTAATGGAAAGCATAAATGAAGTATATGAGTTTTACAATAACGGAGCAGAGGTTGACCGCCTCGAACGTGGTTTGGGGATAATTACATTTATCTCTCATTGGATAATCATAATGCGACCATTTATTTTTTGCCTTCCGGCACTTTGTGCTTGGAGGGCTTTGTTTTTGTGAGATACATTTTCAAGTTTTGTGAAAAAAAGACCTTGACAAAATTTTTAAACAGAGATATAATAGAGAACGCAATCGAACAATCGTTCTAAAACAAAATAATCTCTCCTTGCTGCCCCGTGCAAGGTTTGAAATATAGTTTTTTAGGAGTTGATTAAAAAGAGTGTAGTTTTACTTTCAATTGAATATGTATCAAATTATGTGATTAAATGAAGTTAGTATGGAAGGAAGTAAAGCAGTGAAGAAAACTAATTTGATAAAAACGCCGAAAGAAAGAATTACGCTTGGTGAGTGTGTCAGAACGGATACGGGAGAACCTGCGCTGAAAGTTAAAAAGAGCAACAAGGACAAATATGAAACTATCCCTATGAGTAAGCTAATTGAGCTGATGATCCTGACATCAAATCGAAATTAAGCAGAAAACCCAAATGCGAGGTTTTCGCCTCTACAACAAAATAAAACTCTATGATTGAGTTTAATCAAGATGAATTAAGCCGACACGAGTGTTTCCAAAGTTTCTGTAATCAGAGATTTTAGAAATGTTCGTGTCGGTTTTTTTGCTTTTACATATACGATTCAGGGTGTACAGACAATGTGCTGTGCTGACATAACAGTGTTAGAATTAGCGGTTTATTTCACGATATATGACATCTCCCATATAGCAAAACACGCTTGATTCAATGTGACAATTATAGAATTTTAGTTGTTTTTTGAGCTTTTTTACATTTTTCAGAACCTATCTTTTTTCATTCGACAATATACTGCGGTAAACGCAACCATAGTTCGGCAAAATATTTTTCCAATTTGTAGTAGTATAGAAAGCGAGGAAATTTGACTAAATCACTGATAATAGCTGAGTTTTTGAGAATTTTCGACTGACAAAATTACCTAAAGTTTTTATGGGTATTTGTAACATCTTTACTGTTGGTGGTAAGTAGAGATTTTTTTAGCAAATCCACCATTTAAAATATATTCAAGCCTGAGTGTACATCAGGGCGAGGATACAGATATTGCAATACTGACCGAAAAGGTCAAAAGCAAAATCGGTACCCTTTCCTTTGTATACTCAAAATTACAAGGGTTGGTGCCGATTGGCACTAACCCTGTTTTATGCTCGTCCTGACTGCTTACGGCGGAAAGGACGTCAAATGTTTTTGCTAAAATGGCAATCATTAATCGCTAAATATCCGTAGCCTTTGGATTTTGATTCAACCAAATTCAAAATTCAAAGGAGATTACGGTAAATGTTAAAAAATGATATTTCTGCTATTGAGGAGCAGTTTAATCAAGAATGTACAGTTATTGAATTAAAATACGAATATCCCGGTTACACGGGAATTGAAAAATATGCTATCGTGAGCAGTCTTTCTCAAAAAGAGATTGAAACACGTTTTCCCGAACAAGCAAGATCATATTCGCCATTTTTAGTTTTGGATATATCTTTTCTTGATGTAAGGCGTGATTATAGGAATAACAATAAAAAATATGAAATGAGAAGTATCCGAAGTGAGAGTGTTTTCGGTTTTAATGATAGTGATACTGAAACACATCATAAGGAGATATATGTTCCTGATTTCGTTGAACAATGGATAGAGAACTATGAATTGAAAGAAGCGATAAAACAGTTGACCAATAAGGAAAGGGATCGTTTAATTGATTACTTTTATAATGATAAGACATTGACGGAAATAGGTGATAAAGTTGGTTGTTCACCAAGAGCCGTAAAATATTCAATAGATAGCGCAATTAAAAAAATTCAAACTTTTTTTGATAGTTTACTTCAAAAATGACCTCGCTCAGTGGGTACAAGTGAGAGCGTAATAATTCTCTCATAAATACTCAAGAAAAGAGGAATCATTATGAACAAAAAAATTGAAAGAAAAATCAAAAGGGGCGACATTTACCTTTATGATTATGGCGAAAATGAACGCTCAATACAAAATGGATACAGACCTGTTGTAGTTTTGCAGGCAGATAACTTCAATCTCAAAGCACCTACCATTATGGTGGCGGCTATTACCACCGCCATTAAAAAGACCTTTCTTCCCTCACACATCTTGATAGAGGATAAGTATGGGCTGACTGATCCTTCAATGATTATGCTCGAACAGCAGAGAGCTGTGAACAAGGAGCAGTTAGTCAATTATGTAGGTCATATCAACGACGACAACGTCTTGCGCCGCATTCATAACGGCTTAATGAAGCTGTACGGATATTGGGACTACACCCGATATAACAAGGCTAATATCCGGTGTCTGTGTCCGAGCTGCTTGAACAAGTACAAATATGTGCCGGAGCTGATTGTGAAGCGAGTTGATCCGCTGACCAATATCAAGGATAGGTGTGACCAATGTCAGGGCTTTGGCTATGACTACTTCGTCTTTGAGAAGCCGAGGAGAGAGAAAAATGGATAATGAAAATGCTGCTATCCCTGCCAAAAGAATTGAAGTTCCTGTCTGGGAAAAATCAACGCTGACATTAGATGAAGCCGCTGCTTATTCAGGTATCGGAAAAAACAAGCTACGAACTCTTACGGACAAAGAAGATTGTAACTTTGTTTTATGGATAGGTAGTAAGCGCCTTATAAAGCGTGAAATGTTAGATGAATACATCAGAGAAGCGTTTTCAATATAAGGTGCTGTCAAGCCTGCGATAAAGAAAATCGCATCATTGGTAAAAGGGCGTTACTGAGATACAATGTCATCACGGTAACGCCCGATAGCTATTAAAAAGGAGGTATAAAAATTATGGCTACCAAACGAAAAGATTCACATAGGATTGTTTTGAAAAAAGGAGAATACCAGCGAACCAATGGCACTTATGCTTACCGTTGGACAGATGGAAAAGGTAAGCGCCACGAGGTTTACGCAAGAGATTTAGATGACCTCAGAGCCAAAGAAAAAGAGATAGACGCTGATACCAATGAAGGGATAAAGGTGGAAGCTCGCTATGTTATTATAAATGAGATGTACGACTTGTGGGTACAGCTTAAAAGAGGAATAAAGGATAACACCTTTGAAAACTACAAGTATATGTATAACACTTTTGTACGTACGTCTTTTGGTAAGAAAAGGATTCAGACCTTAAAAAAGTCTGATGTAAAGATTTTCTATAACTATCTTGCGGATCAAAGATGTTTACAGGCTTCTACAATAGACAGTATTCATAATGTCCTTCATCAAGTGTTGGATATGGCTGTAGACGATAAATATATTCGTAGCAACCCTTCTGATAAGGCTTTGAAAGAGTTGAAGCAATCGCACGCATTCAAAACTGAGAAAAGACGTGCGTTAACTATTGCTGAACAAGAGCTTTTTCTTAACTACCTACGCAATAACGAAACCTATTCGCATTGGTATCCAATTTTCGCTGTTATGCTCGGCACCGGTATGAGAGTTGGAGAAATAACAGGATTAAGGTGGTGTGATATTGACCTTGATAATGGTGTAATTGATATTAACCATACTTTGGTGTATTACTGCCATAGGCACGAAGTTGAGTTGAATGGGTGCTACTTCAATATCAACACACCGAAAACAAAAGCAAGCAACCGCAAAATACCAATGATTGAATCTGTTAAGGAAGCATTTCTGATGGAGAAAGCTAATCAGGAAAAATCGGGTATTAAGTGTTCAGTAGTTATTGATGGATACTCGGATTTCATCTTTGTAAATCGCAACGGTAAAACGCAACATCAAGGAACACTCAACAAGGCAATAAGAAGAATAATCAGAGATTGCAACGATGAGGTTTTGCTTAATGATGAAAATGCAACAGTTTTGCTTCCGCACTTTTCTTGCCATTCGCTTCGACACACTTTTTCTACACGAATGTGTGAAGCTGGTATCAATGTCAAAGTGATACAAGATACTTTGGGACATCAAGATATTTCAACCACAATGAATATCTACACTGACGCTACAAAAGAAATGAAGAAACAAGAATTTGAAAGCCTTGATAACTACTTGAAGAAAGCAGTATAAATTAGATGATATGAAATAAGCAGGCAGTATTTGTTGCCTGCTTATTTCATATTTTTTACCATAGACAAATAATAAGACCTTACGCCAAAACTTACGCCAAATGAAACAACCTGAACACAAGAAATGGCTTATCCTCTAAGGAAATAGTCAGCTTATGGCTCTTGACAGATGTAGGATTTATGGTAGAATAATAATTGTAAGTGTGACGGTTGATTGCTGAGAAAACGCTATGATAAACTCCCCGTTTTTAGCTGCTTACGCCACTTACGCCTAAATTTACGCCATTTACGCCACTTACGCCAAAACTTACGCCAAACGGTGCAGCATTTATAAACACTTATAAAGACTTATGGAAAGTGGCAAAATCGAAAATGGCTTAAATAAAGGGTTATGGAGGGTTATGGAGGGTAATTTCCGTGATGTATCGGAAGTCCCGACGATGAAGTCGTTGGAGTGAGAAAGCCAGTAAGATCAAGAGTTTCAGAGGTTGAAAACGGAAAATTGCGACCGATTTTCGACCAAAGTTTATAGGGAAGCGAACATGCTCAAAGCTCACATTTTCATTACTTCGAACAGCGACAAAGACATAGGGCGGTGGTGTGTATGGCTATTTCTTTGAATGGCTAAATAGAGGGCTGTGAGATATTGAAAATCGACTTTCAATATGCTATAATAAATAATTATGAAAAATACAGATAAATACTTGAAATTGCTATGTCACGACTTAATGCTACATAGACTTATTGGGAGTAATGTTTGTACATATATGATTGGATTGGATGAAGAATAAATGAAAATATGGAAAAAATTTAAAAATAAGCATATGGGTAAAGTCTCCAAAATACTTTCCTGGTTTTTTAATATTGCGGGGTTAGTATTAGCAGTACTTTCGTTTATTAATAATGATACCGACTTAGGCTGGGGTATCGTTTTAGCCATTGTGATTTTTAACAGCTTATTTTTAATAGGCATAACTATCTATGAGACATTATTATATAAAAATGGTGCTAAAATCGAAGAGAAAATTACATTTGAAAAAAATAGTGAAATTTCAAGATTAGAAAGTGAGCTTGCTCGTAGTAATGATCTTGCTGATAAGCTGAGATATTACTACAAATATATTATTTCATCGCTTAATAAATTTACGACACGATTATGTGAGGTTAACAGTAAGTACACCCAGTCAAAAGAGAATCTGCAAAAATTGATAGACGAGTATGTTGCTGATGAAAAAAATGACAATGTGATTGAAAAATTTGCTAAAAATCAAAAAGAAACGTCAGAAAAAGAATATAGGAAGTCAATGGTTAAAGAATTTAATCATTTTTTGGCAAATGTAACCAATAAATTAAAATTCATTTTAGATACAAGCCTTCGTGGAAAAGGGTATTCTTTAGAAACATCTATTTCGGTAAAACAATTTAGTAGAATTGTTGTTGATCCGCAGGATGTGAGCGATGTTTCAGTCATTACAACTTTTAGAGACAATCAAACATATTCTCAAGGAAAAAGAGAAATTGGGAGCATACAATATTCAATAAATAAAAACACAGATTTTATTTATTGCTTGTCACATCCATATTTTCTAAAGAATAATATAAGGCAAGATGATAAAACATATGATAATGAGCATAAAGGTTTTCTTGAATACTATAATTGTACTATTGTAGTACCTATTACTTATGAATATCCTGACTATACTCATATTTATGGTTACTTGACTTGTGACATACTTAATGAGGATTCCTCCAAAGATAATATCTTAGATGATAAAATGGCTGAGATAATGGAAACAACAGCTAATGTTATAGGAACATATTTTGATAGTATGGATTTTCAGTGGGAATACATTTTTGAGGATGATTTTCTTGATATTGTTTACAATATCAAGAAAGTTGAGATTGATTAATAATTGGAGAGAATTTAATGAAATCACAGACACAAACAAGCAAATTATTAAAAACTCAGAAATCAGATTTTTTTTATTCAATGAGACGCATTACATTACCAAAGACATCCAAAGGGCATACAGCAGCAAAGGGTGATATTGCAAAACACAAATTATCAGCTTCTGCGAAAAATAAGTAGTTACTCCATTTACGACAAACCTTACGCCACTATCTTCGTGTCGGAGGGACGTGGCAGGCGTAAACAGAAAGTGGCTATTAGGAAACTGAGGTTTCATAGAGGAATATAGATGTGTATAGTTATTGACAGCAATCAGCTACAGGCAATCCCGACCATGAAGTCGATTGACTAATAAACCGCGTAAAAAGAACGCTTTTATCAATTACCCCATAAATGGAACAATAATGTCTGAAAGACGTCACCCGGAAATGCTTCGTGTTTCCGAGTGGCGTCGTTGACTTTAGGGACTGCGTATAGTATAATAAGGAAAACGATAAATCGGGGGTTGTGGAGGGAACATGATGAATCGCAGCATTGAGAAAGCAGGATCTTTGATCGTAATCTTTTCAGTTCTTCTGTTTGCTATTTGTATGCTAATCCCTTTTGAATTTGGTAGCTATTTTGTGTGCATGCTGCTGGCCATCGGGTATGTAATGATGGCGGTGGGATTCAGTTGTGAAACCGATTCAGAGCATCAGGTTGCAGCAAAAGTGGGTATGGCCTTCGCCGTCATATACGCTACATTGATTCTGTTGGTGTATTTCGCGCAGACGACAACTGTTCGGCTTGACACGATGAATGACCAGGCTGTAAGGCTGCTGGATTATTCCAGAGGCGGGCTGATGTTCAGCTATGACC
>CANQZO010000012.1 GCA_947628355.1 Candidatus Gastranaerophilales bacterium
CGCCGCCAGCGCCACGCCCTGCGCGTGGTTGCCCGCCGAGCAGGCAATAACCCCTTTGGCTTTTTCAGCTTCGGAGAGGTTTGCAATTTTATAAGCGGCGCCTCTGACCTTAAAAGAGCCTGTCACTTGCAGGTTTTCAACTTTTAAATAAATATTCCCGTGCTCTGAAAGGTTTTGAGCGTGGATTAAATCTGTTTTTCTTATTATACCCGATAAAACGGAAGCCGCGTCTTTTATTTTTCCCAATGTAAGCATGTTTATTTCCTTTTTTTAAAAATTATAACAAATATATAATAAAAATGAATGATAGTATTGAACGGGAATGTTCTTTATAATAAAATCAGTACGTAAAGTAGTGGAATAGTTAGCTCCCGAGCTGAAAAACGTTTCGGGGGGGGGTATTTTGAAAAGTAATGAAAAAGTTAAATTAGCAGTGTTATTAGCGGCAATAATGAGTTCAGCCAATGTAACAGGTAATGCTTCAAGCGGCAGTGCCGTATTAAACAGTATTAACAATAATTTGACAGGTTCAAATATAAGAGAGGATTTAATATCACCGCGCGCAGTTTCGGCGGACAGCGTAAAAATAGCTTCTGCAGGTCAGACAACCATAATGCAGGATGATTTCAAAATTACCTCAATGAAATTAGGTGATGACGGAAAATCAGTAGGTATAGGTGCTTCATCCCCAATACAATCATCTGTCAATACAATAGCAAACAGCGGGTTTAGTCTTATAAGCGGACCGACAATAAAGGGAGATATGGTAGCGGACGGCAGTGGAAGTACTGTTAATTTGAATGGCGGAAATATAGACGGAAATGTAATTACCAAAAATGGCGGAACGGTTAAGGTCTCCGAAGGGGGTAGTCCAAACATAACTAAAGATATAAAAAATGGTGAGGATGGTGAGACAAGCGAGCCTAAAAGCACTTTTGAAAACAAAGGTAGTGTAACAGTAGGCGGGAATGTAACTAATAACGGCATATTCAAAAACGGTGATGAAACAACCGAATCGCCAGCAGGACGTGCAAAACTAACCCTTAGTAGTGGTAAACTGGATAATAAAGGGACTTTTAATAACCAAGGACTTCTTGATATAGGGCAGGCTGAAAGCGAGGAAAGTGACGAGGACAGATTAAATAACAGCGGAACTTTTACTAACGGTGAAAAAGGTACCGTAACAACTCATGGCGGAAAGAACACGAACAGCGGTACATTTACAAACTCGGGCGGTTTCAACGGCACAACAAGTAAATTTGATAATCAAGAAAAAGGGAACTTAACAAATAGCGGTAATTTTAAAGCCGGAACGATGACGAATAAAGGTGAAATAACCAATAATGCTAAGGATGGTAATCATTTTGAGGCAGATTCATTGGATAACCAGGCAGGCGGTAAAGTAAAGAACCAAGACGGTGCCGATATGACCGTGTTTGGCGAACTGCAAAATCTTACTAAAGATGGTGAATCGGGCAGTGAAGATGACGGTATTACAAACTCCGGTAATCTTAAAGCAGGTAAGGTTACTAACGGCGGTAATATTACAAATAAAAATAACGGAAATATCACTGTAGAATCAACAGCTGGGCATTCAGGCGGCGATAGCTCGCTTACTAATAACAACAAAGGTTCAATCACTAATGAAGACGGCGGAACAATTACCGTAAAAGGTCAAACAACAAACAGCAGCAGCGGTAAAGACGGCAAAGGCGGAATAAAAAACCAAGGCACATTTAACGCCGAGGGCGGTTTAGAAAATCAAAATGGCGGAAAAATAGTTAATAGCGGCGAAAATGGTAATATCCAAGTAGGAACGGACGGAGCTGAGCCCAAGGGCAGCTTTACAAACGCAGGTGAAGTAGATAACCAAGGCAAGTGGACAACAAACGGAGAAACTAAAAACAGCGGAACTTTGAAAAATAGCGGTACATATAATGCTAAAGGCAAAGTAACAAATGATACAGAAGGAAGTATTGATAACTCGGGTTCTTTCTTAGCTGAAGATGATGTTGAAAACAAAGGTAGTTTAAACAATTCTTCGACTTTTAGCGTAGGTAAGAATTTTACTAACTCCGGTACTGGCGATGATAAAGGCGTAACAAACAGCGGTTCATTCTCTATCCTTGGCGACACTTTTACAAATAGCGGTGATTTTACTAATACGGGCTATGACGGGAATTTAACGCTTCAAGGTGCACTAAGAAATGAAACGGGCGGTAATCTTAAAAATACGAGCGGTGCAAACGTTGAGATTACTGGTGATATTACAAATAATAACGGTTCTATAACAAATGATACAGGTTCATCATTTAGTGTATCGGGCAATGTATCAAACAGCGGAAGCGGAAATATCACAAATAAGAGCAAAAAAGCGGGTGATGATGGCGGAATGTCAATAATGGGCAGTCTGACCAATAACGGCGGAACCGTCACTAACGATGGCGGAACACTTGGAGTTACCGGAGCTTTAACTAATCAAAATAACGGAAAGATTGACAATAAAGCTGGTGGCACGTTTGAAGCGGGTTCCGTAACGAACAATAGCGGTACAATCACAAATGACGGTGCTTCAACTTTCAACGCAAAGGGTAAAGTTACCAACGAAAACAGCGGTAAAATAGATAACAAAAACGGCTCTACGTTCACGGCAGAGGATGAAGTCGATAACTCGGGCACAATAACGAATGACGGTACAGGCTCTACCTTTGACGCTAAAAAGAAAGTTACAAATAAAGATAATGGAAATATTAATAATACAAATGACGCAACATTTAACGCTGAAAACGGATTAGATAACCAAACAGGTGCAAAAGTTACAAATAGCGGTAGCGTTGAAGTGGGTAATGGCTCGGGAGAAGAACCTGCACTTAATAACCAAGGTGAAATAGATAACCAAAGCAGTTGGACAACAAACGGTAAAACCAATAACAGCGGAACTTTGGATAATAGCGGTACTTATAATGCTAACGGCAAAGTAACCAATGAGGAAAGCGGAACTCTTGACAACTCGGGTTCTTTCTTTGCAACAAATGATGTTGACAACAAAGGTAAGTTAAACAACTCATCAACATTTGGGGTTGAGGGAACATTTACCAATTCCGGAAAAGGTTCTGGTAAGGGTGTTACAAACAGCGGAATATTCTCTGTTAACGGTGACTCTTTCACTAACTCGGGGGATTTTACCAATACGGGAGAAGACGGACAATTAACGGTTCAAAATGCACTAAAAAATGAAACGGGCGGAAATCTTACCAACCAAAACGGTGCCCAAGTTAGTGTTTCGGGAAATTCAACCAATAAAGGCACTATTACCAACACAGGCGATGGTACCGAGTTTGAGGCTGCAGGGTTTACAAACGGCGGAGAGGGCGGAAACGGAACGATTACAAATTCAGCTGGTGCTTCTTTCAGCATTACTGATGAACTGAAAAATGAAACAGGAAGCAATATTATAAACGAAGGTGAAGGTTCAATATTCACTGCTTCAAGTACCGTCAACAATAACGGCACTATTACAAATAAAACTAAAAAAAGCGGTGAAAAAGGCGGGATGAGCTTAGGGACTGTCACCAACAACGGAACTATTAACAACGAGGGCGGTTCGCTTGAAGCAAGTACTTTAACCAATGGTTCAACCGACGGCGGAGGCAAAGAGGGAAAAGTTACAAATAATAACGGCGGTGATATTAATGTAAATGGTGAGCTTAAAAACCAAAAAGGCTCGATAACAAACAGCGGAAGCGGGTCTACTTTTAATACAAAAGGTAAAGTTACAAACGGTGCCGAGGGCGGAAGTCCAGAAGATGCTTCAATTACGAACTCAAACGGTGCAGCATTCAATGCGGAAGATGAAGTTGAAAACTTGGGTACTATAACCAACGACGGCACAGGTTCCACATTCAACGCAAAAGGAAAAGTTGATAATAAAAAGGGTAAAATTGATAATAAAGGCGGAGCTAACTTTAAAGCAGACGGCGGTTTGACTAATGAAAACAGCGGGAGTACGGTTACTAACGATAAAACCTCAACCTTTAGTGTAGGTACAGAGGACTCAAATGCCGAATTACAAAACTCGGGTAATATTGATAACAAAGGTTTCTGGACAACAAACGGTGAAACTAAAAATAGCGGAACCTTGGATAATAGCGGTACATATAATGCAACAGGCAAAGTAACAAATGATGAAAGCGGAACTCTTGAAAATTCGGGTTCATTCTCTGCTACAAATGAAGTTGAAAACAGCGGAAATTTAAACAACTCATCAACATTCGGGGTCGGCGGTAACTTCACCAACTCCGCAACAGGCGATGATAAAGGCGTAACAAACAGCGGAACATTCTCGGTAAATGGTGAAACTTTCACAAATAAAGGGAATTTTACCAATACGGGCGATGACGGACAATTAACGGTTCAAAATGCACTAAGAAATGAAACTGGCGGTAATCTTACCAACAAAGACGGTGCAAATGTTGAAATAGGCAGTGTTGAAAATAATGCAGGTTCTATAACCAACGAAGCAAATTCAATATTTGGCGTAACAGGTGATGTGACGAACAGCGGAAGCGGAACTATAACCAATAAGAGTAAAAAAGACGGTGACAATGGCGGAATGTCCATAGGCGGTAATTTGACCAATACAAGCGGAAATGTCACAAACAGCGGAACACTTGATGTTGCGGGAAATGTTGAAAATAACGGCAAAATCACCAACGAAGCTGACAGTGATATGACATTTAACGGTGAAGTCACAGGCGGTAGTTCTGGCGGAGGCAGTGAAGTAAATATTGATAACAAAGGTAATTTAACACTAAACGGCGATGCTTCGGGTTACTCGGGTACTTTTACGCAAGAAAATGAAGACAGTGTTGTTAATGTCGGAAGCAAAGATAACAGAAATGCTCAATTCTTCGGCGGAGATTCTACCGTTAAAAACGGTACAGTCAACTGGTGGTCAAACACCAAAGGTGCAAAGAGTAAACTTAAAATGGAAGACGGTACGTTAAACTTAGAAGAAGGTTCTTTCTTTGAATTTGAAAGCGGAGGAGAAATCGACGAACAAGTAGATTTACATATTAAAGACGGTTCTACTCTTGATATAGGTGACGGTGCTACATTAACCCTTGACGGAGAGGACGAATGGAACGGTACTATTGAAATAGGTGACGGTGAGTCAGATGGCGGAGAACTTGTCGGTGACGGGATTAAAAACGGAGGTAATTCCGTACTTAAACAATCGGGCGGTAAATCAACATTTAAAAACGGCTCTGATATCACAATATCGGGTGATAGTGAACTCACCGGCGGTGAGGTTACACTTGAAGATAATTCAAGACTCACTTTTGATGAGGGCAGAGGCTCCGAAGCAAATGCAAAATTTACGGTTAAAAGCGGTTCTACATTGAGTTCAAAAAACGGCGCAATTGACAACTCAAACTTTAAAGACCTTACAGTTGATGATCACGCTAACTTTGATGTTGACCTCGACCCAAGACACCACCACGGCGACCAATTTACTTTTGAGGACTTGAAACAAGCAACAGAGGGTGGTAAAAGCAAACTTAATATATCGGAATTTGATTTTGTCGGCGGTGCGCCTATAGACAGATATATTAAATTCCAAATTTTTGATCCAACAAAAATGGGTGAGGGTGCTGCTGAAAAATTTGAGTTTGACGCAACAGACGAACTTAAAAAGACTCCTATCGGCTGGTACGGGTTAAGAGCTGACGGGAGAGAAGGCAGAGAGGGCTGGTATGAGGCATATCTTGCCCGCTTTAATCCGCAGGTGTTCAGAGGTCAGGTAGCTACTCTTGCAATGTATTCAAATCAATTGCATGTCGATGATATTGTTACTAACCACTTTATACTCCACGATGAAACATTAATCGATAAATCCAAAAACTTAAATAAATATTCAGCAGTTGCACCTTTATATTCTCCTTATCAGAGAACGTATAAAGAGGGCGGGCTTTGGTCTAAATCTTATGCGGATATTGAAAAATTTAATCTTACCCGAGGACTTAACGTCAGAAACGATTCTTACGGTACATTATTGGGTGCGGATTTACCGGCTGTGGAATTAAACAAAGATTGGACATTTATTCCAACCGGTTATGTCGGTTATAACGGCGCACGCCAAAGTTTTGAAGGCGTAAAAATGAGCCAAAACGGCGGACAAATTGGTGTTATGGGTACTTTCATACGTAATGAGGACTTTATTACATCTGTTACCGCATACGGCGGAGGTTACACTAACGAAATGCAGGTTGAGGGATTTACCGATGAACCGGCTAACTGGTTCGCGGGCGCTTCTGCTAAAACGGCATACAACTTTGAACCCGTTCGTGACTTTATACTTCAGCCGAACTTATTTATGGCTTATAACGCTTTCGGAAGCAGAAAATGGGGTACGGATTACGGTGTTATGGATATGAACTCCGGAATGCTTAATGCTGCTAACGTGGCTCCGGGATTAAATATGATACTTTCGAAAGAAACTTGGAGTATTTACGGGACTCTGCAATATATGTTCTTTATTAACGACAGAGTATACGGAAAAGCAGGAAACGTCGAATTGCCAGATGTGAGATTTGAACACGGGTTCATTCAGTATGGTATCGGTGCTACAAAAACATTTAAAGATACTGTCGCAGCATACGGACAAATGAACTTACGTAACGGAGGTATAACCGGTATCGGATTTCAACTCGGTCTGCAATGGCTGTTTGATATGAAAAATCCGTTCGCTAAACACGAAAAAGCTAAAACAACGCAGGTTGATACTCCTCATGTTAAAAAGTATATACAGCCTAAACAAACTGCAGATAATAAATATATGGTAAAAAAGACAGTTAGGACATAATTAATAAAATGGATAAACTTTTTAAAGCAGCCATTATTACTGAAGAATATAGCGAGAATGTTTTTTTCGGCGGCGGAGAAAAGGTTAATTCCTTTATAATTAAAGAACTTATTAACTGCGGTTACACAGTTGATGTGTATACCGCGGTTTCTTACGTTAACTCAAGCAGTGTTGTTAATCTTATTATCAGAGATAAAAATTTTGATGATAATTTTGAAAATATAATGAAAAATTATGACCTTGTTATCTCTTTTAATCTTGAATATCCCGCAGATATCAGCCTTGCGCATAATCATTCTTTTGCATATCAGATTGAAAAAAATTCTGTTGAAAAATTTTTAGAGCGCATTTTTAGCAAATCTTATAAAAAACGTATGGTTAAATATAAAAAGGCTTTTTCTAATGCTCAAAAAACCCCTGTTATTATTGTTTCATCTCAAATAGTAAAGCAGGATTATATTAAAAACTATGCTTTAAGCGAAGACAAGGTTCATGTAATTCCTTTAGGGGTTTATAATGCTCAAACAGATTTTGATGAATGTTCATATAACCCCGAAAAGACTGTTGTTTTCGGTTTATGTGCACGTAAGTTTAAAAATAAGGGAGGGTTTATTACTTTATTCTCTGCATATAAACTTAAAAAACTTTATAAAAACTTTAAAATTCGTGTTATATCAGATAAAGCGGTTAAAAATCCTGTTGTACTTCTATTAGTGCATTTATTGGGGTTGAAAAATTATATTGAGTTTCTTCCTCTGCAAAAAAATATGTCTGATTTTTATAAGTCTGTAGATTTTTTTCTTATGCCTACCTTAAAAGATGCATTCGGACTTGTTGTATTGGAAGCTATGTCCTTTTATAAGCCTGTTATTATATCATCTCTGTGCGGTGCGGTTGATGTTATTAATGACGGTGTTAACGGTATTATCGCTGATTTTGACCATGCCGATAAAATTAATGTTTTTTTTGATAAAATGTCTATGGCAATGAAACTTAATAAAGATGAATATAAATTAATGGCTGTGAATGCTAATAAAACCGCAGACAGTTTGTCATGGGATAGGTTTTCAAACAGCTTCATTAATTTGACATCGGGTAAATGTAATAATGAAGTATAACTATTATAATAAAAAATTGATTACGGTGTTTTTAGCTGCCCTTATTATTATTGCAGCTATGAATGTTGTTGTTGATCCTTATTATATTTTTAAATCTCCGCTTATAAATAAATTTAATAAATTTAAACCTGATGCGGGAAGAAATCATCGTGTTACTAAGATAATTTCTTTTAAACTAAAAAAACAACCTGTCGATTCCGTATTCCTCGGCTCGTCAAGAGTTAGTGCTTCAATTTCTGAAAATTATTTCTATAAGATTACAAACGGTAAAGTGGCAGTGAATTTGGGAATGAATGCTTTATCTCATGATGAAACCATTAAAATGGCAAAAAATATTGTTAAAATTCACCCCGAAATTAAGACAATATATGTAGGTCTCGACTTTTTCCGATTCCTTGAAAAAAATAAGGATAATAAAAGAGCTGTATCTGTTTCAAGTAATAAAAATCTTACTATGTCAGAGTTTAACCCTGTTATTTTGTCGTTTAATACTACAGTCTCAAGTATTAATACAATTCTTAAAAATGTTCTTTATAAAGAAAAAAAGTCAAAAATAAATTATGTTAATCATGTGTTTAAATCGACTCTCGGTTATTACGGCGGAAATTATTATAATGCCGTGCTTTGTGAAAGTGAAATTTTGAAACTGAAAAAGTTTAAATCTGACATGGAAAAAGACGGTTATAAGGTGGTATTTTACTTAAATCCTACTCATGCAATGGATATGTCGCTTATAAACCAGCTCGGCTATTTGCCTGTGTTTGAACAGTGGAAAATATCGCTCGCTGATAACTTTAATTATGTTGATTTCGATTGGGTTAACTCTTTAACGGGCGAAAGTGTAGGAAGTGATACAAAATATTTTGCGGAAATGTCACATCCTACTTCTTTATTCGGACATATTATACTTGACTGCCTCCTGTTTAATAAAAATAATTACGGTATTTATACTACTAAAAGAAATGTCAGAAATAATTTATCAGAGCAAAGAAAGGCTCTGAAAAAATGGGAAACGGAAAACCCCGAATGGGAGTATGAAATTAGAAAGGTTATTGATAATGCTGTTTAATTCTATAGAGTTTTTATTCATTTTTCTTCCGATTACTTTTATTGTTTACTTTTATCTCAATAAAATGAAACTCATTAAACCTGCTTCGGCTTGGCTGGTTATCGCCTCTTTAATATTCTATTCCTATTGGAAAATAGATTATCTTCCTTTAATCTTAATTTCTATGGTGTTTAACTACTCTATAGGTTCTGTGCTTTCAAGTAATGATAATCTTAAAATTAATAAAAAATTATTAATGATTTTCGCAGTTGGTGCAAATGTGGCTCTGCTCGGTTATTATAAGTATTTTGATTTCCTTATACAAAATATTAATATGATTTTTCAACAGGATTTTAACTATATGCATATAGTTCTGCCTCTTGCAATCAGTTTCTTTACTTTCCAGCAGATTGCATACATTGTGGATAGCTATGAGGGTAAAACTAAAGAGTATGATTTCCTTACTTATGCACTTTTTGTTACTTTCTTTCCTCAATTAATTGCAGGCCCGATTGTTCATCATCAGGAAATGATGCCTCAATTCGCAAGTTTGAGAAACAGAATAATTAATCATAAAAATATATCAATAGGACTTTTTCTCCTCGCTATAGGTCTTTTTAAAAAAGTTATGATTGCTGATTTCCTTTCTCCTTTCGTTAAACCTGCATTTGATGAAATTCAAATATTGACATGCTTTGAAGCATGGTGCGCAAGTATCGCTTATACACTTCAGCTTTATTTCGATTTCTCAGGATATTGCGATATGGCTATGGGGATAGGTTATTTATTTAATATAAAACTCCCTCAGAACTTTAATTCACCTTATAAATCAGAAAGTATACAGGAATTCTGGCGCAGGTGGCATATTACTCTGTCTCGCTTCCTCCGAGATTATATTTATATCCCGCTCGGCGGGAACCGCCTCGGCGATTTTAAAACCTACCGCAACTTGTTTGTTACGTTCTTGATTGGCGGAATCTGGCATGGTGCAAATTGGACTTTCGTTATTTGGGGCGCACTCCACGGTGTTGCTGTTTGTATTAACAGATTTTGGAAAAAACTTAATGTTAAACTTCCGCATTGGGTTTGCGTTGCTATGCTATTCATGTTCGCAGATATTACCTGGGTGTATTTTAGAGCTTCCTCAATACATAAAGCTAATCAAATAATTGCTTCCATGTTCGGTTTTAACGGCTTTGCGCCTGTTGTTATTGATAAACTCAGATTATCTTTTGAAAACGGAAGTTTGAAATTGAGTCTGCTCCTTTTAATACCGTCTCTTATATTGATATTTTTCGTTAAAAATTCAACGGAGTTTGCTCAAAAATTTAAACCTAATGCTGTTTATTTTACTGCAACTCTTTTAATGTTGTTAATATCAATACTCTCAATTAATAAGGTTTCTGAGTTTTTGTACTTCCAGTTTTAAAAAATACAATAATGGAAATTAATCCCACTAATGATATAAGTATACTCATGAAAATAAATGATATATTTATGTTGGATACGGATAATTCACTATTAGCAGGTATAATGTTCTTTTTCCTGTCTTCATAATATTTTTTAAATTTATTAAACACTTTATATGTTGTTATTTCAACACATCTTATATTATTATTCCCCTCATCAATGTACACATCATAATATGTTAAAGTGGATATTTTTTCATCTTTATGTCCGCGTCTTGAATGTTTGTTATAGTTTTTATAATTAGAGCCTATTCTGCTGTCATAATATATTCTGTAATCACTTTTTTTAACAATATCTTTTCTTACTTCAAATACTTTGTTAAGTATAAAATTATCACTTGTTACAACCTCATTATGGATGTTTTGAGTGGTATAAGAACATCTGCCCTCTGTGTCACAATTTAGTGATTCTTTTATCTTACTGTCCGGTATAAATATTATTGCAATCCCCACAATAAAAAATATAAGACCAATCAATAAAAAACCGAACATATGTTTTTTATTATTCATATTCTTAGCTCCTTTTATTCTCACTTCTAATTATTATATAGTAAAAATTCTTTTATAAACATCATATAGGCTTTTGCCGGCTCTGATTCTTATGTCGTGGTATCAGTTTAAGTTAAGATAAGTGCCGCTTTTTTGAGTATAAATTTTACCTTTAATTTTCTATAAAACTTCTTCTGACCATTTTTTAAGTTCATCTTTAGCCGGATGATTGTTAAATAACTTACCTTCTTTAATTTCAGCTGAATTTGAAACACTTTTTTTAAGATTTTCAACAGTTCTCCCGAATCCGCTTCCGCCTGATGTCGCAAAAAGAATAATTTTTTTATTCGTAAAGTCATGTGCTTCTAAAAACGTATTAACAATAGTCGGTGCTATATACCACCAGATAGGAAAACCTAAAAATATTGTGTCATAACTATCTGTTGAAAAATTATCGTTGATAATTTCGGGGCGGGAATTATGGTCGTTCATCTCAAGTGTGCTTCTTGAATTTTTATCCATCCAGTTTAAATCAGCACTTGTATAAGGAACTTTTGGTTTTATTTCATAAATATCCGCATTTATTGCCTCTGCTAAATTTTGAGCAACTTGCTTTGTAGTTCCTGTTGCACTAAAGTATGCTACCAATACCTTTTTATCCATAGTTGTATTCTCCTTTGCTTGTGATTTACCGTTTAGAGCCCAAACAACTCCAATTGCTATAATAACTAATCCTATAATTATCAGCAATGTATTTCTCATTTATTCACTCCTGTTTTATTTCTTTTTCACCAAATCGGATTATATTTATATATAAAATTTTAGACAATTTTTCAATTTTTTCAATATCACTTGAGGATAATTTATTAAGAAATTATGCGATTTACTATTTCGATACAGTGGACCTGAGTTGTATTTATTATTGGAATATTTGCCTTGTTTATGATGATTGGCAATTCCGTACATCCTAAAATAACACCTTGCGCCCCTTGTTTAGTACAATCGGCTATAATGTCCAGTATCGCTCTGCGGGAGTCATCATTAATTATACCGACGCAAAGTTCTTTATATATAATTCGGTTGATAATTTCTTGCTGATTTGAGTTAGGGACAATAACATTTATACTATAATCATTTATTAATTTATCTTTATAAAAAGGTTTTGTCATAGTATATTTCGTACCAAGCAGCACAACTGTGTTTATATCTTTTTCTTTAATGTAATTAGCCGTAGCTTCGGCAATATGTATAAGAGGAATTGAAATATTGTTTTGAACATCTTCAGCCATTAAATGCATTGTATTTGTAGCGATTGCAATATAGTCCGCTCCTGCTTTCTCAAGTTTTTGAGCCGATTTAATTAATATTTCAGTTAATTTTTCCCAGTTTTCTTTTGATTGTTCTTGTTCTATTTCATCAAAATCGTAACTTTCTATTATCATTTTTGCACTATGCAAACCTGATAAGCGCTCATTAACCATCTCATTTATTAATTTATAATATACAATAGTTGACTCATAACTCATTCCGCCAATCAAACCAATTGTTTTCATATAAATCCTTTCAGCTGCAGTGATTGCATTATTATAACATAAAATTTGTACTCATTTTACTTCATAGACTTAGAGTTGATGTCACATGCATAATTCCCGCAAGCATTCTTCTGCTGACATTTATATTTTACACAATTATCAGATTGTCTTTTAAATACAAATTGTAAAAAATAATGTTAAATTTTTTGTTATCTTTTTCCAAAATTAGTGTTAATTTTTTGCGAATTTTTAATACGGACTTTTTACGAAAAAAGCTAACGCATACAGAATCATTGATTTTGCCTTCGGCTCAATAATTCGCTAATTTTATAAGTGGTCTCTGCATCCGTTTTTATTAAAAGGGGGCTGGTATTGCCTTATTAATTCTTCTTCTGCTTTTTCAGCTTCAGCTACGGTTGAGGTTTCTGAAATTTTAAAATAAGTATTATTTTTTAACCAATCGGTAATTATTTCCTCATCTTCCTGCGTCAAACCTTTTTTACGGGATACGGGAATGAAATTCATATTTAATAAACTTGCAATTGTTCTTCTTAAAGTAGATGTTCTTGCTCTTTTTAAATGAGAATTTTCAATTCTTTTAGACAGATGTGATGCTTTTCCTATATATAAAAGTCTGTTAGTCATTTTTTGCGAAATTATGTTTGCATTTTCTATCCTAATATATCTAAAAGACCATTTTCTTTTAAATACAAAGCATAAACCCCCGGGTTTTTGGTTTTGTAATAATCTTTAAATTTTTCTAACATAAAAATTCCCTTATCCGATTTTAGTGCCGACTACTCTGCCTCGTTCATCGTAGGTATAAACACTGCAGCCTCTTTTTATACTGAAAGAACTTGCCGTATAACCTAATAACTTACCGCCGCCTAATATAACACAAGCGATTTGTTTATTTTTTTCGTTATAAACAATTACTTGATTGCCTTTTTCTATCGCCAATGAAATCATAAGTTTTCTCCTGTTTTTAAGAATTCAATATTTCCAAGCCTGATTGTATTTGTTCGTTTATTTCATTTTTTAAACAAAAATCAGGATTTTCATAAATAAATACTTTCCATTTATTAACCCATTTTTCGACAAGAGTTTTACTTGCGTTCTCATTGTCCAAATAATCTCCCAAATTTTCAGCATCATGGCAGAAATCTTGCATTAAATCTAAAAATTTTATTACATCTTCACTAACGTAATTTTTGCATAAATCTGATAAATAAGAATAATTTGGAATAAAAGATGAATCTATTTCTTTGTTATAACTATAAGTAAATAATGGAACTGAAGTGATAGATAATGAATTGTTGTTATCATTAAATTCAATGTTAATTGATTTTAAAAATGATTTTAATTCTTTTGGATTATCAAAAGGATATGTTATATTATGAAAATTGTTTTTGTAAAATTCTGCAAATTTTAAATCGTTTTCTTCTTGTGTATGTGTTTTGAAATATTCATACATTTCTTGAGCTTGAGTATTTACATTTTGAATTTTAAGATATGCAATTATTGGGTCTTTTTGTGCATTGTCAACTTGAGTTTCCTGTTGCAATCCGTTATCTATTGGTTCATTATTATCACTATGTGCCCAGAAAAACACACAAACGCGAGCAACAAGGACAATAAGAAGTAAATACGGAAAAATCTTTTTTATTGTTCCTGCCCAGTTATCATTGCTATATACTTCATAATCTAAATTATATTCTTTTAAAATATTTTTTCCGAATTTTATTGTTTCCTTTTTATTCATATAATTACAAATAGCACAGCCGAAAGTAAGTGTAATAAGTTGTCCTGCAATAGGAATTGTCCCGAGCAATCTTAAAAAACATTTTGCAATAGTACATCCCAAATGATGAGTTCTTGCGCTCACTATTAAAGTGTCTACAAAATCGTCGTCAGAAAAAGGATAATTATTAATAACCGCCAATTTCACCATAAGATGCATATTATATCTTGTGAGTATAGCAAGTTCTGCGGGAATACATCCAAAGGAAAATACGGATTCTATAAAAGGAATTATCGAAAAAAGACACAAATAAGCCCCGATATGTCCTGTTTTTTTGGCATAATTATTAATTAAATCGACACTTATTTTATATTGTAATTCACTTTCATTTAGAGTTGGATTAGCTTTTTTATATCTGTTATATTGCTGAATAGCTTCTTGTTTGGATTTTTCAAAATCAAAAAAAGGAATTGCAAATTTTTTTGTAATGGAAGTTTCGGTACTGTAACTTTCCATTTGGTTTTGTATTTCTTCAGTTGTTTCCATTATTCTCTCCTTTGTCTAATTTGTTTTTGATTGTATTATAAATTACAGATATAACAACAAAACCCATAATGAGTATAAATACAATAAGTTGCCAGATATTTCCATAATTGTTGTCCAATAATGGCTTTATTAAAAACATATATAAAAACATAAATATAGATTTAAACATCTTGACCTCATTCAAATTAAAAATATTTTACTATACACTTGTGCCAAATTCGGCACAGGATATTTTTTTATCATTTGCATATATTATAGCACATTATGATTTCTATAATATACATTTGCATATTATAGAAACTGGA
The DNA here is from genome assembly GCA_947628355.1 of Candidatus Gastranaerophilales bacterium. Classification (GTDB taxonomy): domain Bacteria; phylum Cyanobacteriota; class Vampirovibrionia; order Gastranaerophilales; family Gastranaerophilaceae; genus Avigastranaerophilus. Next base: position 15,114 of record CANQZO010000012.1, read on the forward strand.
AACATGTTCAAATAAAAAATAAAATTTTGTATATGAGAAATGTTGATACAATTAAAAAGCTTGGTCATAAAGTTCGAATAATCAGAACCGATAGGGGATACTCGCAAGAAACACTTGCGGAAAAGGCCGATTTAAACCGCTCTTTTGTAGGTCTGCTTGAAAGAGGCAAAACAAATATTACAATAAAAAGCCTTGAAAATATTGCCAATGCTTTAGATATTGATATAAAAACTCTTTTTGATTTTATTTTATGAATATATTAATACTTTATGGTTACTTATATTTATATATTCAGTGCAATACCGCCATAACCGTTTTTTTTAAATAAATTTCTGTATTCGGGTTTATTTACCCTTACAGAAACTCTGCTTGGCTCTATGAATGTTTTATATAGGTGTTTTTCGTTGATTAGGTATGCAATTTCTTTAGGAGTAATGTATTCTACGCCTGACATGTATGCAGCTAAAAGGGCACACATTATAGCATGATGTAGTTCAAAAGTTCCGTCGGGTTTTCGGACGTTTGATAACACATTTTTATAGAATAAATGACCTTTATTTATTCTATTCTGTTTTTTGTATTGATTATTATATTGATAATCGTTTTTTCCTAGCTGTTCAAAATATTGGTGTTCGTAGTATTGTCTTTCTCTTTGCCTTTGCTGTTCTATATATTGTCTTTGTTGTTCATTGTAATTATTTTGTTTTTGCGGTTCGTAATGATTATTCTGTTCCTGATACTCTTTATGGTATTCTTCTTGATTTTGTCCACAGTCATTATGTTTGGGAGGGTTTATAGCAACATGTATAAAAGCTTTTATCAAACTTAAGAAAAAATTTTCCGGTTTTTGTGTACAGTTTTCAACTTTTGATGCTTCTTCCAAATTTTCCCAGAAATTTTGCCAGAAATTTATCAAAATTTTAGGTGTATTTTGTTTTTCTGAATTTGCAAAAGGCAAATTTCCGTATGCAAATTTATGCAACATTGTTAGACAAGTTTCTATTGATTGTGCCTGATAAGAATCTTCAAAATTTTTACGTGACAGTTTGTTTATAACATTTCCGATACTGTCATTATCTATATCTTCAATTGTAATATACGATATTTCCAGATTCTTGCAGTTTTTTACAAATTTTATCGGATACCCGCCCTTATGGTTATCATATTTAAGGTCTTTACAACAAACAGATTCCACATATTGTTTTATTCTTCTTCTTAAATTTTCAGCCTTTCCAATATACAAATATTCCATATCGTGTTCTTTCAAACATCTTTCGGGAATTTCACCTAAATTTTCATTTAAAGAGAATGTAAAATTTTTAGGCAGCTTAACGGTATAAACCCCTTTTTCTTTAGGAATACTGTTAAAGCCGTGTTCATAGAACTCTTGAAATGTGCCTGAGGTATCTTCAAATAATCTGTTCATTATATCTTTAAATTTTTGCTGATAGTCCATAATATACCTTTTTATTGTTTTATTTTATTGATTATAACATATAACATTAATGTCCTTTTTGCAAATTGCTATGTGTCCGAATTTGACACATATATAAAATATAATAATTTTTGAAAGGAGATAAATTATGTATGATGAAATTTTTAACTACACTGACAGTAATTTTACGATTGCTTATAAAAACGGCAAAGCAGGACTTATTGACACTAACACGGGTAAACCTATAACGGAATTTATATATGACATTATGGAAAACAATCTGCCTCGATGTGTTGAGGGGTACAAAGACCACAAAGTATTTGAAGATGAATTAGACTTCTTTTTTGCAATGCATGCCGGAATAAATAAAGATTATTGTACAATGAGCAAAAACTACAAATGGGGTTTATTGAATAAAAAAGGGGAAGTTGTTTTTGATTTTAAATATAAATATCCGATAAAACTATTGGGCATTCTTTGCCGTATTTCCGGTTATTATATTGCTAATGTTGAAGGGCATGAAGGTGTAATAGATAAAAATTCTAACATAATATTAGAACCTGTTTATGACCATATTATGGAGAGCGAAAATTATTGGTCTTGTGAAAAAGATAATCTCTTTGGACTGGCTGACATTAACGGGAAAATGGTTGCGCAAATAAAATACGATTCAGTTGTTGCGGTTTCTTCAACAAGACCTTGTTTTATAGCAGAAAAGGATTTTAAATACGGATTAATAACTTTAAATGATGAAATTATTTCTGATTTTGTTTATGAAAATTTATCGAGCAATAA
>CANQZO010000013.1 GCA_947628355.1 Candidatus Gastranaerophilales bacterium
AATCTCAAATTAATCCAAAAGCAGGTATAACGTTTGCATCATGTATGCGTTCAATATTAAGACAGGACCCTGATGTTATACTGGTCGGTGAAATTCGTGATATTGAAACATTGGAAACCGCAATATCTGCGGCATTAACAGGTCACCTTGTATTGTCAACACTGCACACGAACTCTGCAGCTTCAACAATAACAAGGTTAATCGATATGGGTGCAAAGGATTATCTTGTTTCCTCAACATTAATCGGTGTTGTAGCACAAAGACTTGTAAGAAGTTTGTGTCCGCATTGTAAATCACAGTATTATCCTACAAGAGAAGAAGCTGAACTTGTTGTTACGGGCGGTGAAAAAGAAATCGAAAAATTCATGAAAACTCCGATATATAAGGCTAACGGTTGTGATAAATGTAATTTTGAAGGTTATGCAGGCCGTATCGGTGTATTTGAAATAATGCCCATAACTAAAGAAATAAAAAGATTGATAGCGCAAGGTGCGCATGATGTAGAAATTGAAGAAGTAGCAATTGGTGCGGGAATGAAAACTTTGCACAACGCTTGCTTAAAACATATTGTAGACGGAAGAACAACAATAGAAGAGTTCGTTCGAGTTCTTGGACCGGTAAAGGAATAAGGATAAATTCTTAAATGGCAAAATACGAATATGAAGCACAAAAATGGAATGGTGACCCCGTAAAAGGTCATGTGGATGCCAAATCGCAGGTTGAGGCTCGTGTTCGTGTACGTAATATGGGCTATAAGGTAATATCTGTTAAACCTGTATCAAACGCTTCAATAAATAAAGCATTTAATTTGCAATCTTTATCATTGAAAGAAAAAATAGACTTTACACAAACATTTTTAACATTAAATAAAGCAGGGCTTCCAATACTTGAAAGTTTAATATTTATAGAAAAAGATGCAGCATCAAGACAAGTCAGAATGCTTGCACAGGAAATCAAAAAACAAATAATCTCGGGATATACTTTGTCGGATACTATTGCAAAATACCCTAATTTGTTCGGACAGGTATATATCGGGCTTGCAAAAGCAGGTGAAGATTCGGGTGAGATTGATAAAACCTTTGAAAGATTAATAGAACTGTTGAAAAAACAAGGAGATATAAAAGGAAAGGTAATATCAGCGGTAACATACCCTATATTTGTTGTATGTTTGGCTATAGTAGTAGTCTTGGTAATGTTAATGTTTGTATTTCCTGCATTTAAAGACATGTTTGAACAGCAGGGTAAGGCACTACCTTTTGTAACACAGTGTTGTATTAACATGGGTGAGTTTTTAAAAGATAAATGGATGGTAATCCCGCTGGGATTAATAGCTATAGTAAGTTCTTTTATATATTTTATACGCTGGGAGCCGTCAAGAAGAAAAATAGATGCATTTTTACTGACAATACCGTTAATTTCAGATTTAGTAAAAGCAGCAGCATTTTCAAACTTTTTGACAGTACTTCAAATTGCTTATGACGCAGGTATTCCGATTATAGAGTGTTTATATTTATCACGCTCGACCCTGTCTAATTCTGTTATGCAGGATGCAATAAAAATATCAATAAAAAAGATGCAGTCGGGAGCACATCTATCTGACTCACTCAAAGCATCTAATATTTTCCCCAAAATGATATTGTTTATGGTCGCAACGGGAGAGCAATCCGGGAGACTTGGAGAATTAATGACTCAAAGCGTACAGCATATAGATCAGCAGTTAGATTTAATTATTGATACTATGGGTAAATTAATAGAACCGATATTGTTAATATTTATTGGCGGAGTAGTTTGTTTCTTGGCATTATCATTATATTTGCCATTATTTCAATCATATTCAAATGCATTATAGGAAAGGGACAAAATAACGATGAGTAATGAGCATGAAATAGAAGAAAACAGTTTTATAACAGGTATATGGTCAGAACGTGTATTGGTAATAACAAAAGATTACCAAATAAAAGGTAATGTGTTTATGCCGAAAACAGGAAGAAAAAACAGAGTTTTGTCAGATATATTAAACGGAGCAAAACGCTTTGTTGCAATAAAAAATTGTGAAGTAGTGCACAGAGAATTCCCCAACAGAAAAGCGGAAACTCATGACTTTTTGCAGTTAAACTTAAACTCAATAATATTATTAAGACCATTAAATGAAGAATAAAACTTGATTTTTAAATGTGTCTATGTAATTATAGGAAAGAAGTGAGGGCTATTAGCTCAGGTGGTTAGAGCGTACGCCTGATAAGCGTAAGGTCCCTGGTTCGAGTCCAGGATGGCCCACATTTTACAAAAGAGGCAATATCGACTAAAGGTCTAAATGCCTCTTTTATTATTATGACAAGTTTTTCGCCATCATATAAAAAGTTCGAGCAGAGCAAATTTAACAGAGCTTTTTTATTTTCCATATCTCCCTTGAGATAGTCTGTGTGTGCGGTTTTAAAAAGTTCTAGTAGTCTCTCAGAGGTGTCAATAATTTTATTGTCTTTGAGGTTTATATTGTGCATTAGCGATGTAAGATAATCAAGCTCAATATCAATCTCTCTCTTTTTTTCTTGAAAATCTGATTTTTCAATATCTCCATCGAGATAAATATTAAAAAGAGTGTCAAGTCTTGCTTTTAATTTGTTATATTTTAATTGTGCAGCTTGATATTTTTCTTTGTTAAAATCCCTCTCCTCATTAATTTGATACTTAATACAAGTCATTATCTCAGGCATATATTCATCCGGTATTGTCAATTTTTGAAGAAAATCAACAACAATCTCATCAATATATTCCTGTTTGAGATATTTTTTGCTGCAATCTCCGCCTCTGTTGCCGGTACAGTGGTAATATATATATTTATTTTTTTTGATTTCACCAACAAACTGGCATCCACATTTTGCACACTTGATCATCCCGGTATATAAAAAATTCCTTGTTTTTACCGTTCCGGCAGATCTTTGTCTTATAATTTTTTGGCATTGATAAAAAAGCTCCGGAGACACAATCGGATCATGTTTGCCTTTATACCTCTTGCCTAACCATATAAAATCACCCATATAAATTGGATTTCTTAATATATCCTCAATGTTATTTTTGCTGCACTTTACGCATTTTGACATCATAAATCCTTTGAGTCTCATCTCAGCTGCTAAAAGTTTATATGAATATTGTCCGGTTGCGTATTTTTCAAAAATCTCTCTAATAAAAGGAGCTTTTACAGGATCAATTTTTAAATAAGCCCTTTTTGCAATATATTTGGTTATATATCCACACATTGCCTTACTTGGATAATATCCTTGCTCTGCTTTTTCAAGCATTTTAGAGGAGACTTCATTTGATAAATTACGAGGGTACAAATTTGAAAAGCAATTATTTATCTCAAAAATTAAAAAATCTTGAGGCTTTGATTTTTTTGACAAAATTAAATTATCTTGAATAAGATGCACATTAAATCCCTCATACTCTGCCATATATGATAATTGAGCGGAGTCAACAGGATTTCTTGAGGCTCTGTCCGATTTCAAAAAAATAAGATTTTTAATGCCCTTTTTTTTGACAAATTTTAACATCTCATTAAAAGCCGGTCTGCCCGGTTTTTTTGCTGTGTATGACTCTGAAAATTGCATGACAATATTAAAATTTTTGTTTTTGCAATATTCTTGAGTCATTTTTTGCTGATAATCAATAGAGTATCCTTTTTTCTTTTGCTCATCACTTGAGACTCTTGTATATGTTACTGCATCATTACTGTTTGCTCTAATCATTTTCATTCCTACAAATTTTCAATCCAATTTGCAAAAAGTCTGCATCTGTTTTGCCCTTTTTTAGAATTGATGTTGTAAAACCTTTATATTTGTTGTCCGGTTTAATTTTAGTAAAATAAACATCTGCATTGCCGTTTATTGCATATTTGTTATTGTTTTTGTCAATTATATAGACTGCATTCGGATAATCTGATGCACACATAATTTTTATATTTTCAACTGAATAAGGATAATTTTCTCCTAGAGTTGAGCTTGACAAACTGTGAGGATCTTTTTTTGTTGCTATAAGTAAAAAAATAAAAAGAGTGATAAAAAAAAGTAAAATAGCCGGAATTATATTAAGTTTATTTTGTTTCATTTTCCATAACCTCATTTTTTTGTTTTATACTGTTTGCTCTTGCAGATTTTTTAATCTCTCAGCAAGTCCTGTAACGGCTTGCTGATTTTCGTTTGTCAAAAAAAGCATCGTATCAAACAATGTTTTTAGTGTTTCATTGCCTTGTATCATTTGAGCGATTTTAGCTGTTGTTTCATCAAAATAATAGGGTTTTGTTGTATCTCTTAAATTCATCAAATCATCAAGGCTGCATTCAAAAACATCAGCCAAAGCCTTTAATGTTTTTAAATTTGGGTTTTTAGTTCTGCCGGATGATATTCTCTCAATGGTTTGGACAGGCACATCAGCCAGTTTGGCAATCTTGTCATTTGTTAGTTTTAATTTCTTTTTGTAAAAATTAAAAGTCAGGCTTAAATTTTCCATTTTGTTACACTCCTTTACATTTTTTATTTTAACTGCATTTGTCAAAAAAACAAGTATATATATAAACAAAAATGATAATAAAATAATGCAAATCGTTATCAAAATAAAAAATTCGTTAATATTTGACAAAAAAATTAAATTGTTTTAGTATATATTTCGTTAATTAAATAACGATTTTTAATGTAAAATTTTGTAAATCGTTAATAAAGTAAAAAAAGGAATAAAAAATGTTTTTAAATTTGGAGACAGAAATCAAAAAAGCAGGCTTATCTCAAAAGGAATTTGCAGCTCAAGTCAAAATAAATGCTGTTGTCTTTTCTAGAAAATTAAACGGTGAGTCCGATTGGAAACTATCTGAAATGACTCTGATAATTTTAGGCTTAATTTTGAAATTGTCAAAGCCTTGAGGGAGTCTGATTATATTCAAATAAAAACTATTGAGAGGGATGTCAGACATAAAGCCTGGATTACCTACACAATATCAAAACAAAAATTGCAAGAGTCTCTGTATAGGATTGAGCCTAGTATATATGGAGACTGTGTAATCGTTCCAAAAATTGCATTTAAGAGGGTTGTCGGCTCTCTTGTTAAAAATAAAAAAAGGAGCAAAAAGTGATGAATGAAAATCTATGTAAAATCGGAATGTCTGTAGGTTTTGAGGTCTTTGATGAGTTTTTGTCTCTGATCGGAGTCTCAAATATGGATGAGTTTGCAAAATTATCTGATGAGGTTATAGTCAAAAAAATACAAACAATAAGGCTGACTGTTAATAACTACAAGGGAATTGTAGAACAAAACAAAAACCTACAAAAAGAAAATATACAACTCAAAAAAAATGATATTCGCAATTTGCCTGCTAATGAGGTTGATATTGATTATCCGGCAGGATATAAAGTCGTTGCTTATAGTTTTTATTCTTTTTTGGATAGCATTTTGCATGTTGGAGTCGTAAAGGCAAGATATTTTTCTCAATCCTGCAAAAATATTGAAAAAATTTATATAGGCATTGTAGGCTGCAAAGATTTAAAAAAAGATCTTGAGCATATAGTTTTATATGGTCAGAAAGTTTATGAGGAGACTATAGATGCGTAGAATATTAAATTTTTTAAATAAAATTTTTAATAATGAGCCTGTAGTCCACTATATTGATGTATCGAAATACATGATGAAGAGGCTTGTAACTGTTCAATGATGAGATTCTTGTTTATTATGTTTTTGATAAATCAGACGGTAAATTTTACGAGATTACAGCTGACAAAGATGAGGGATTTGACGGAGCAACAATAAAATTGTATTCCTGGATCATTGGCTATCCTTTGCAGCCTGAATTTTTAACAGGTGCAATATTGCATGATAAAATTTGCAAGGATCATTCCTTGCTTGATTACAAAAGGCGGCTGTCAAGTATGCTTTTATATGAGCTTTTACTCTTGACTTGCACACCTAAATTAAAGGCTCTCATTATCAGAGAGGCTGCTGATTTATATCAGAGATTTGTTTATCTCAAAGATTAAACATCAGCGGCTTAGTGTACATTTGGGAAGTGATAAATCCCATAACAAAAAGGAGAAAAACATGGATGCAAAAAAATTCTTAACAGAGACTCTTCAGAGTATTTTGCAGATTGTAGTTCCTTACATTACTAAACTTATACAGAGTAAAGTAGTGCCTATGATCAAACGCAAAATCTATGAGAGATTAGACAACAAAGTTGATGATTTAATCACCGATCTTGCTCAAAATGCTGCAAAAATTGCCGATGAGCAAAACGAGATGAAAAAATCAGCTTACCTTGAGGGAACAAAATTAGGGATTGAAACAATGAGAGCAATCTCTGAAAAATTAAGCAAAGCTGCTGATGAGATTGAGAGTGTTATAAATGAATAAAGACAGCTTGTCTGAGTTTTTAAAATACTCTCCAATCATTGTAGTTATTTTGGCTTTTTGTTTCAGTTACAAAATTTTTGTAACACCCTCAGAACTTGAAGTCAGATTGAAAGCTCAAGATTTGCATATTGCTGAGGTTTATGCAACTAAGCAGCAAGTTGAGAGCCAGGAAAAACAGCTTGATAATATCCTGGTCAAGATTGACAAAATCTATGACTATATTATCGGCAGAAAATAGGAGATCAAAATATGCCAAAAAGAATTATAATTCATTGGTCTGCCGGAGCCTATAATCCTAATAGTGTTGATTTTCAGCATTATCATATCATGATTACCGGAGACGGTTTGACTATCGAGGGTAAATTCCCTATAAGTGCAAACGAAGTCTGCAAAGAGGACTCAAAGGGCAATGCTCTTTATGCAGCACATACAGGGGGCGGCAATACAGGCTCAATCGGATTAGCTTATTGTGCTATGGCAGGATATAAAAATCCTCAAAATGTCGGAGCTTATCCGATTAAACCGGCACAGCTTGAGGCAGGCTTTTTTAAAGTTGCTCAGCTGTGCAAACAATATAATATTCCGATAACAAAAGAGACTGTTTTGACTCATTATGAGTTTGGCAAAACTCATCCGAAAACATCCTCAAAAGGCAAGATTGATATTACCTATCTGCCATCTTATCCAACAGTGCCGGCAGCTGAGGTCGGAGACTTTATAAGGTCAAAAGTTGCATGGTATTTAAAAAATAAGGTTAGCTAAAATCCATAACCGAACATTTTTGAGAGCAGGCAGGACTCTGCTCTCTTTTTTTACAGATAAAAATTCCATAGCACAATTTTAAGGGGGTTAAAATCAATTTTGCGGATTTTGCGTAGAGTGATGAGCAGTAACACTGCTCAAACTCGTAGCAGCAAAGAGCCTTTTGAGCGGCTTAAATCCGACAGGATTTAAAAAGCGAAAATACAAGGCTCTGTATTGAGCAAAATTCAAGAAAAGAGATTTTTATATGCTCGGGATATTAAATTTTGATTTTAGGCTTGCTCATGGCTTTGGAAATTAGCTCAGATTTAATTTTTTTACTTTCTTTTTTGTTCTAATTTTCTTATACTTTTTACTCTGTGTTACACAAAAGGCATCTTGATTTGTTTCAAGGTGCCTTTTTTATTGCCTGTCCAATCTGTCCGGGTGCTGTCCAAAAATTTTAATCATTTTACAAAAGCCGCTTTGATTTTATCATTGCGGCTTTTTTGTTGCTGTTTTGTAACATTACACTTGAAAAAAAATAAAAATAATTTATAATAAAAATACAGGGTGGCAGTTTGTCAAGCTGCCGGATAACCCTCAGAGATCTAACAGTTCCTATCTTTTATGATGGGAGCTGTTTTTTAGTATGTATAAAATCAAAAAGATTAAAAATAATGCAATATTGAATTTATCCATAATAGACCCCCTTTCTAGTCGGACACACGCCCGAGATCTAAAGTGGTTTGAGACGGTGTTTCCTAAAAAGAGTTATCCTTTACCCTGTATTTATTTTTCAATGTTCTATAATCTTATTATAATACTAATATGGATTAAATGCAATACATTTAATCAAAAAATATTGATAAAATTAGTTAAATTTTTTATTGTTTTTTATCAGCTCTCAACTTTTTTAAAAAGTCTAATACAAGCGGATATTCCTCATCAGTCATGCGGATTGATCTTGCTTTCTTCAGCTCGCAATCCTCTTTTATTTTTTGTCCTTTTTTTCTGCCGGCTCCCGGTCTTGATCCGCCCCTGCCGCTGCCGCCTTTGGGTGCCTCATTGAGAATTTTTGCAGCTGCAAGCAATTTATAAGTATCATAATCGGGATCGGTTTTATATTGTTTTTTACATTCCTCAAAAAGTTCTTTGGGATCTTTACCCATATTAATTGCAATAAAAGCCTCTTTCCACGCATCAACAAATTTGGGATCTCGAATTATATTTTTTCTTTTTATAAGCTCATTAATATTGTCTAAAATATGATCAGCCATAATCTGTCTCCTTTTTGTTTTAGTGTAGCACAAAAAATCAAAGAGGGATATTATCCCTCAATCTCATCCTCATAAACTTTGATTATTTTGCCGGATGTCAGCTCTATCTCATATTGAGGGAAATCATATCCGATTATCTCTCCGGATTTATAGCCTCTGTATCCCTCTGTCAATGTAATATTTTGCCCTATATCGTATCTCATAATGTTTGCTCCTATCTTTTTAAAAGGGAGATTGCTCTCCCTTATGCTGCCTGCCAATATCCGCCCATTAAGTCATAACCTCTGAAAAGTCTCCAGGCTAAAATATGGCGGCTCATACTGTAATCATTAAAAAATTCTTTTACTTTTACATCTGAGTCAAATTGTTTGCCTGCATCTTTAGAGTCTAACCAGTTTAATATTTTTTCTATCATCTCTTCAGACGGTCTGTTTTCAACAAATACATATTTGACTTGAGCAACAAGATCATTGTTTTTATTGCTGTACTCATAACAATCTGTCATTCCGTCAAAATGTCCTTCCTGGTACTTTTTGCAGATGTCTTGCACTTTTGACTCAAGCTCCGGATTTAAGTCTTTTGTATAAATGTCAACACTGTCTCCGCCTGAGTAGTTTTGTGATTTAACACTTGCCTTTACTCCTATTGCTTTTAATTCTGCTCTGATTGCCTTTGCTGCTTTTGCTGCATCTGTTAATTCTCTTGTCATAATCTGTCTGCCTTTCTTTTTGTTTCTTTTGTTCTTACATTATTATAATTGATTTATAGATTAAATGCAATACATTTAATCAAATAATAAATAAAATATTTACAAAATGTAATACATTTAATCAAATAATAAATAAAATATTTACAAAATGTAATACATTTAATCAAAAAAATAAATGAAAAAATTATTTTGATTTGTCAAAAAAAATTCAACTCAGATCAAGTGATTTTTAAAAGGACCCCGGAGAGTTTATCGGCTCTCAGATATAACAAGGCAAAAAACACTCTATAAGCTGCTTTGAGGCGGACAAGGTACTGTGCCGGCAGCTCAGAGATCGGGGGTTGATTGTCCGCCCGCCAGCATTTTTTAACTCAGAGGATTTTTTAATCCTCAATTCAATAATGCTGCCGACAATCATTTTTTCGATTTTTGGCGGCTTTTGGTCTATTTATTCTCTTAAATTTATTCAACAAAAAAATATTTAATAAAAATTTGTAAAAAATATTGTAAAAAATAGGTTTTTGAACAAAAAATTTTTCTCAAAATTATTCAACTAAAAAAATAAAATCAAAATGTGGTAAAAATTTAAAAAATTACGCAATTTTTAATTTTTTATACTCATCAAGCTGAAAATCAATATATAAGATATTTTCAGAGGTTAATTTATCAATAAATTGCTTGCACAAAAGTTCTAGTTTAGCATCTTTCTGTCCAGATTTAAAAGAGGACAACTTATGGTTCTCTTTTTTTGTAATCATAGAATAAATATAGTTAAAGCACTTGAACTGTAGTTAAGTGAGTAGTTAATTGAGTAGTTTGATATTTACGGTTAGTATGATTATTACGGAAAGTTGAATTAAAACCATTCCCCTGCCTGCATTTCGGCTGTGTGTTTGAAGTGTACGCTTAGTTTGATTATTTCGCAAAAGACCGTTTTGAATTTATATAGTTTTATTTTGAAATTTTATTGTTTTATCATAATTTTTATACAAAATCAGTAAATCCTGATAAAATCTTGTTGATTAGTAAAAACACTTATTATACATATAAGTATTTTAAAGCAAATATTCATTTATATTTCGGTTTTTTAGGAATATATAAAATAGGTTACGCAACAACCAAACTTTTCATATAGTTTTCCCATTGAGTAATAACCGCAGGAATCTTTTGTTCAACCCAAGATGTAGAAGTTGCATCTGATATTGATAAAAGAATATCATCATACAATTGTTTTATATAGGTGTGCTTAAAATCTTTGTTAGCTCTTTTTATACTCGCTACTGTTTTCAAAATTTTTATCAACTGTTTAATTGTAATTGGAATAATTTTTTGTTTTGTACCTTCATATTCATATTTGACACTTTGATAATATGTATTTATAGTATCCCTATGCAAGAATGGTGCTACAAATAAACAATAGCAATCTTTGTTATTGTTAGATAACTCAAAATCCCTTAAATGTCTCATAACAGGTTGTCCTTCGTTATACCATTGATCACGACTTGATAACATAGTTACTTCACAGGTCGCATTAAAGCTATCATAATAACATTCAATGTCAGGAACTCCGGCAGGAGCAGTAAATGTTGGTTCATTATCATCACCAACAATGCTATTTGGTTTAATTAATAGAGAATCGTTAATTATATTTAAAGCAACATTTGTCCATTTTTCCAATGCTATTGATGGTTTTAAATCTAAATTTCTAATATTTGATAATGCTTCTATAGCTTCATCAATTTTGGATAAATCATTATTATAATCAAACTTAATTTCTAAGTTTTGCAAACTAACACGTTTAGTTCTCAATTTAACAATGGCTTCTTTTATTTCAGATTTTGAATCAGGGCAAGTCAGGACTGTTTTCTCAATATGGAGTTTATTTTCTAAAGAATTTATATCCAACAGTATTTCATTAAAAATCTCTGTCAATTTTTCAATAGTGTCAAATGGCAAATCGTACGCTCCATAAGTACCATAATACTTAATCCAGTCATCTTGCGTAAATTCTTTTGCTGCTCCATTATCGTTTTCAAGTATTGCATTAATTTCAACCATTCTTCTTGGCTCTAAATCAATACAAGTATTTCCATATTTACCTCGAATATGAATATATTTTGTTATACGCATATACCTGATAATATTATCTGTATATTCTTTTGTGTTATTTTCCGGGTTTTGAAAAGAAAGCAAATATTGACTAATATAGTTTTTTCTATATATTTCTTTTGTTTCGTTATCAGGTTTTGCTTCATAATTTATTCTAAAATCAATTACCTTTTGCGCAACATTATCAACATCTGTATATTTTTTTAATGATAATGCAAATATGCCAAACTCTACTTTTGTAAGGCCTTTTGCTTTCATCCCTCTTTGTACGCATAATTCATTAACTTTTTTAATAAGCCTTAATGTATTTACAAATGGTTTTGAGTTCCATGTTCTGCGCTCAGTTTCAACAGCATTTGGGTATTGCAATTTTAGCAATTGTTCAAACATAAATTCATCAAACGCAATTTCATTATTAAGTAATTTATTTCCGACATCAGTTATAACAATTTTCCTATTGCTTCTATCAACCAATCCTAATTTTTCTAGCGGAGACATTGATTGTCTACCTCGCATAGGAGGATCACTATAATTTTTTGTATTAAATATATCTTCTGCTTGTTCATATGACATATTTATAGTTTTGTCTTTCAATAAATTTATTTGGTTTTCACTTAGTCCATTAAAAGTTTGCGTTGAATCAGTATTTAAATACTCTCTATTTTTAATAAGAAGTATTTGAAATTTTATTTGTGTTTCAGTATTCCATTCTTCGTTTTCAATTTCTTTTGCAGTCTTTAGAAAGGCAGGAATTCTCTCTGCTTCTCTTATTGTTGTTGTCATACTCCATAATGTATCCAATGCTATACTCCTTAATAATTTATAATTAAAACTTCTTCAGTAATAGAATCTTTATCCTTAACTTGATAATTTGAATTATTATAATCATAATTCAAGTTAATAACTCTGTATTTATTATAATTTTTATTAGCCCAATTTATAAGTATTGAATTTTCTTTTCCTTTGCACCTCAATACATTTGATAGTGCAAATTTAATATTATTTGAGTGCAATTTATCAAGGAATTCTAACAGATCTCTTTCATCTTGTTCATTCCAACCACCTTGTTCATTGTAAGTAGCACAAGTAATTAAGTATGGTGGATCAGCATAAACAAAACTGTTTGAATTCAGCTGGGATATATCAAAATTTCTAAAATCATAATTCGAAAATTCGTATTTTTTTGAAGCCAGTCTTGTTATAAATTTATTCAATTTATCTTGCATTTTTTCATTAAAATCTCTTTTCCCAACAGGTAAATTAAATTGCCCTTGTCTGTTAAAACGAATTTGATTATTAAATGAATAAATTATTAGCACATATAACATCGCATAGTGGTAGTAGCCGGAATCTGGACTATTGTTGTAATCTTCTCTTAATTTTAAGAACTTGGCTTTATTATATGGTGCTAATCCGTTTCCGCTATCACAACCATAATATTCATATCCATATTTTGCACTTTGAGATAATCCATATTTTTCAATGATTTCATCAAGTAAATGTAAACAATCTGAACCTAGATTTTTAAACATATTAAATAGGTATGTTAGGTTATCATCAGTATCGTTTAGTATTGCCCTATTACTTTTTACATTAACACCTACATTTGCTCCTCCGCAGAACAAATCAACAAATATATCAATGTTTTTTGGAAATAATGGTAATAACTGCGGAAGCAATTTAAACTTTCCCCCTGTATAATTCAAGGGAGATTGTATAATTTCTAAGTCCGTATCTTTATCTAAAAGCATTGACATACAAAAAGTCTTTCTGCATTTTCTTCAATATTTGACTTCCCTGTTGAAAATGCTTTGTAATCTTGTGAAAATTGTTGAACTTTACCTTTTGCACTTAAAATTCGTATAATATCTTCGTCTGATAATTTAGCATTTGAACGGTCATTACCCTTATTTGCCATATTGTTATATGAAAGAACAATATATTTTGCTTTTATATTTTTAACCAAATCCTCAAATGCATTTGTAGCACTAATAGTACAATAATCGCTTTTTAGTGCTGTTCTATCCATTTTTTTTGCAACACCCATAACCTTTGGTTTTTCCCAACGAGCAACATTTTCTAATAAATGATATGCATCGCAATATTGTCTTGAATTATAAGGAGGATCAAGATATACAATATCAGCAGAAATAACCTTTACTAAGTTGTTTATATCCTCGTTGTATATTTCGTTTCTGATATTAGATTTCTCAATTTTGGGCATTTGTAATTCCAGATTTTTATTTAATTCGCCATTTTTTCTATATGCATCATAATGACCACAAGTATTTGCAATCTTATCCATAGCATACAATAATGATGTAATTAAAATACATTTTTCTCTGTTATTTAATGTCCCATTATTATAATTTTTCTCAATATCTTCTCTAATATAGCCGATTTTACGACAATTTTTCTTGCTAAAATAAGTATCACCATAATTTTTAGACATATAATTATCTAATGATACAGAAATTGTATTGTATCTCTTTATAAAACTGGAAATTTTTGTTTTGGAGTATCTTTCAGTTCCAAACCAAGTCTGATGGCATACATAATTGCTATACAAAATATCATTAACAATAAGGTGTTTATCTTGGTAAATAGAAGCAACTGAGCCTGTTCCTGCAAACAAATCCGCAAAAGATTCAAAATTTCCACAAACTTTTGATATTGTTAATTTGATAAAATTATTCAACTTGTATTTATTGCCTAAATAACGACGGTTATTTATTGAAAAATAACCAATAGAAGAAACTGCATTGTCAATAACAAGCTCTAAATTCCTATTTTCGGAACTTATCCTTATTCTTTTATTTTGTCTTTCTAAAGTCTGAACAGACAAATCAAATACTCCTTTAACTGTTTACATTGTAATATAAACAGGTTCTGTATGTCCAATTTATTGAGAACTCTTAATTAAAATACCTAAAAAATTAAAATTTTATTAATTATTTAAGGCATGCTCAAATTCTTTTAGATAATTATTATAGAAAAAAGATGTAAATATTAATAGCATTTAGGAGAAAAAATGGCAGACATAGAACAAATTTCTATATATAAATTAAAAAAAACGGTTAAGACTTTTGAAGATTGTGTAAAAAAAGATACCAAGGGTCAACCTTTAGAATCTTTTTTGAAATATACATCTATAAATCATAATGGAATTATAGGAAAATGGTGGTACTCTAAAGGAGAAGCAAAAGAGAAAAATGCTTCAAACATTCCTTGGGTAAACTTTATGAATGAGGCATTAGAGGATAAAATATCTATAGAATATGCAAATTTATATCCAAGAGGATTGTTTTTATATAAAATTATTATTGATAATGAAGATAATTATTTTGCAATGACATTTGGACTTGGTGGAGATAAAAATATCAATAAAAACAAAATCATACCTGATTTTGGAATAAAAGTTGCAATGAATATATGTAATCCCGATGAGATAAAGTCAGTTCAAACATCACAACATGAAGCAATATCTATTCAGTCAGAAAAACAAATCTTATCAGGTGCCGGATTATCAGTATTTAACATAGATTATAATGATGAATTTTTTAAAAGAATTATTGGAAAAACGAAAGAGCAATATAATTATATATCAAGTGTAACAGGGGGAGAAAAAATACAACTTAAGTTTAATAAAGATAAGCCTTTAACTTGGGATAGTATTAAAGAAATTACAATAGAATTGAATACTCTTTATAATAGTGAAAGTTATAAAAATACGGAGTTTAAAAGTTTTGATAATTGGTCGTTTGAAAAAGATGAAGAAAAGATTAAAGAACTAAACAAAAAATTAGTTGAAGAAATTAATAATAACAAATTCGATAAAATTTCATTGTGTGTCCCAGAATTTATAGATATAAATAAAATAAATTTTAAATATGAAGAAGCTGAAAATAATAATCACGAAGAATTAAATCTTATAGAATATATAAATACCCTTAGGAGTAATAAAGTTTTTATATCCACATTACAAAATAAAAATATTTATATTTACGATAAAGAAACTGAAGTTACATATCCTAAATGGAAAGTTTTTCAATGCATAGTTGCCGAAATTTTAGACAAAGATGATGTATGTTATATATTATATAATGGATTATGGAGAAGAATTTCAACAGATTTTAAACAAATAGTTAATAATTATCTAAATAACCATAATATAAAATTTGATGAAAATATTCTTGTGGACGAATTACCAAATAATATTAATATATATGATACAACATTAAAACAAGATAGAGAAGAAATATTTAATAAAAAAAGTGCAAAAAATAATGATAAACTTTTTCTATTTGATAAATCAAAGATAGATATTGCTAACGAAAAGATTTATGAGATTTGTGATATATTAACTACAAATAAAGAATTAATTCATGTAAAAAAATATAAAACGGGTGCAGCCTCTCTTAGTCACCTATTTACGCAAGCTAAACTTTATTCTGAAGCTATTATAATCAATACTGATACGAGAAAAACAATGGTTGAATTTATAGAAAAAGAATCTAATAATATAGAAAGTGTTAATTACGGGAAAAATAAAGATGCTTTTAAAAGAATCTTACCTTTAACAAACAGGCTTCATGAAAGTGATTATACTGTAGTTCTATGCATTTTAACAAAGGAAAATATTCAACTTACAGACTTACCATTTATGACACAATATGAAATATATAAAATGGATGATTACTTAAGAAGAAACAGAGGATTTAATGTGAAATATCTCAACAGAAAAGTAACAATGCATTAATACTATTTAAAAATATTTAGTTTATAGCTTTTTTTATTTCCACTTTTGTATAATTTCTTTCTTTTTTAATACCAATAAAAAGGCTATTATTGCAATATACATTACAAATAATAAAATTCTTGTCCTTTTAAAATAAATACTCACATTAAGTTATAATGGTATATTAATTAGAATTTTTAAAATAAATTATTTTATTTCGGGGAAAAGTTGCCAAAACCGAACGAAGAATTAGGGGTTTCAGCGAGGCGATTTTTCGAATTTTTGCCATCAAATCCAAATATAGCTTGAAAAATAAAATCGGGGAAATTTTCCCGGCTCAAACCACTTGAAATCTGATTAAAACAGAGTTAATATGAATTTGTAAATGTCGAAAACCAATATTCACGCATAAATTGAATAATAAAAATCTTGGTTCGTTTCCAGCCTGAGGGAAGCAATACTCAAACTATGTGATTCAAATAATCAAACTAAGTGTCTGTAATAAAGTGAGTGCTTTGCGTATGACAGATGGTGCGATTATTTCGGGCAATCGGCTTGTGTAGCGGATTTTAGGGGTAGGAAATAATCAAACCATGTGTACCATAAATACTCTTTTTACTCTTTTTCTACTCGGCACAGATGGTGTGATTATTTCGGGCAAAAGGATTACAACCCTCTTTCTGCTTGTGTTTTAGGGCGATTAAGGCTTGGTACAAATGGTATGATTATTTTGGGCAAGTGAGTCGTTTGAGGTTTTTGAAAATTCTGCCGTTCTGTTAAATTTTTTAATTGATACGAAACCGACACAATGCTCGGAAGTAGTGTTCCAATTCTTCATCTTCAGAGTTAATGTGTGTGTACCATGAATGAATATGTAACTATTAAAGAAATCGCACAGGCTAAGGGGTTAAAGAGCACTCGTTCAATCCGAATGGAAATCAACAAACCTGAAAGCAAATATATTTCAAGAGAAGTCAAAGTTAACGGCGGTATCTCATACGAAATATTGTTTTCAAGTTTAGAACCTGAATTACAACAAAAACTTCGG
>CANQZO010000014.1 GCA_947628355.1 Candidatus Gastranaerophilales bacterium
CAAGAAATAACTAAAAATTATGAGTACACAAATAATATTCGTGATGACATAAATCAAACAATACAATCTCATCAAAATGAGCTAACAAACATTTACGAAAAAATTGCTTTTGAAACCCAATCTGTACGTGATTATCAAAATAATGTAAAAGATGATTTGTATACATACATAGATCAAAGAGCAGACGAAACAGTTGAGTATCAAAATAAAACAAAAGACGATTTATATGCATATATAAATCAAAAAACGAATGAAACAGTTGAATATCAAAATAAAACAAAAGAAGATTTATATATATTCATAAATCAAAAATCTGATGAAATAAGTGCCAATTTAAATCAAACAAAGGATGGTATTTATTCGTATATTAATAAAACATCTGATGAAATAAAAACCGACTTAAATCAGACAAAAGAAAATGTTTATTCTTATATTGACCACCAATATGAGAAAGCGGAAAATAATGCTGCTGAAAAAGTTAGTCAGCTTGAAACAAGGTTAAGTGAAAAAATAAATGACTCATCTCAAACAATAAATAATGAAATTAATTTAAGGCTTAGTGAAGTTTATGCTTATACAAACTCGGAATTTGCTAAAACGTTTAAGCAGCTTAATGAAAACAGCCATGATTTTGATAAAAAATTAAATTATAAATCAGACGAAATTTATAAATTACTAAATGAAAGAAAGTCTGAGGATGAAGCATTAAAAGAACTGTTAAACGAAAAAGCAGACTCGCAAACCCTAACAGAGGTTCAAAATAATTTGGAATACTCGCAAAATAAATTTATAAATGAACTGCGCGATGAGTTTGAAAATAAATTAAATAATCAGAGGATTAAATACGAAAATAAATTAATTTCAATGGAAAATAAACTTAAAGAAACGCAGCAGATGCTGTTAGAAAGTAAAAAAAATATTTTTCAAAAATTATGGGAAAAAACCAAAAAGAGATAATATATGACAAAACCAAAAGTATCAATAATTGTAATATATAAAAATGCACAAGATACAATAAAAAATTGTATTGACAGTATATTAAACCAAAAATTTGAAGATTATGAACTTATTTGTGTAAATAACAGTTCAAATGATAAATCGCAAGAGCTTGTGCAAAGTGCTTCTCAAGGTGATGAGCGAATAAAACTAATTAATACCGGTTGTGAGGTTGAGTTAGAAAAAGCTAAATCAATGGCGCTATCTTTAGCTCAAGGGGATTATATATGCTTTATACCGCCCGAACAGGTAATATACGAGAGCTTTCATGGCGGAATAACGCCCGAAGTGCTTTTTAATTCCGGTGAAAAATTAAATATTGAAAACGGAAAAATTTATAAAAGAGAATACCTTGAAAACAGCGCGTTAATAGATTTAATAATACAAGGCAAACTTGGAGTTTATTGCGCTCAATTGACTGATATTGTTAAAAACTACGAAAATTATATTAAAAATTCTCTTGATAAAGGCGCAAAAACAGCTATAGAAACAATAAATAATAAAGAATATGAAATTGTAAGCAGAATTAATCAGCTGGAAAAAACAATTTTTGAAAATTACAATTACTCGCAAAATGAAGCTCAAACACTATCTAATGAGCTAAAAAATTCTGTTAATTCATTAAAAGATATGGTATATGGCGATATTACAAGGATTTACGATTACATAAATTCCGAAGTTAATAAAAAAGGCGAGGAAATAAATAAGGTTTATGAAGAAATAACAAATAACTATAAATACACGGAGTCATTAAACGCAAACGCAAAGCAGGAGCTTCATGAGCGTATCGGAAAAGAAATAAATGAAGTAAATGAAAAACTTAAAAATCAAGTTCAAATAAAAGAAGCGCCGTCAAACACTGCCGAAAATCCGAGCAGAGATGAAGATATTGAGCAGATATATACACGAATAAACGAAATGAATACTATGTTTTACGCTGAATTAACAAAAATCTACAGCGAAATGAGCGAAAAGATGAACGAAAAACTTGCAAAATTAAAAGAAGAAATTTTGCAAGAGCGGGGTTAAGGTTAAATGCCGAAAATATCCGTAATAGTTCCTGTTTATAATGTTGAAAAATATTTAAAAAGATGTCTTGATTCAATAATTGCACAGACATTTCAAGATTTTGAAGTAATCTGTGTAAATGACGGTTCAACTGATAATTCAAGAGCAATTTTGGAAGAATATAAAAATATAGACCCCCGAATTTTAATAATTGATAAAAAAAACGGCGGATTATCTTCCGCGCGCAACTATGGGCTTGATAGTGCAAAAGGCGAGTTTATCAGTTTTGTTGATTCTGATGATTGGATTGAAAATACAATGCTTGAAAAGCTCTATAAAAATATAACCGAATTAAACAGCGAAATATCAATATGCGCAGTAAGATTATATGACGAGCAAAAAGCGCAAAGCGACGAATCGCAAAAATATTTTAATCTGTCATTTTTTGATAAAACCTTTGATAACCGTGCATTTGACTATAATGAAACTCTGCCGTTTATTATGGATGTATGTGTTATGGCTTGGAATAAGCTGTACCGCAAAAGTTTTTTGGATAAATATAATGCCCGTTTTCCTGACGGCTTAATATTTGAGGACGGCCCGTTTTTCTTTTCCATATACTTTAAGGCAAAACCTGTTTCTATAGTCAGAGATTTTTTATATAACTACCGAATTAACCGTAAAGGTTCTATTGTAGAAAAAGGCGGAGCGCATTTTCTTGATATTATTGATGTTGTTGAATTAATGTATAACTCAATTAAAAATTTGCCTTGTTTCAACGATATAAAAAATGAATTTTATATCCGCAAAATTGATGATATAGTATACCGCTATGAACTTGTAAATATGTTTTATAAAAAGCGGTTTTCAAAAAAATTAAGGACGAAAGATTTTCTTTTTGACGGCAGTATTTTTGATTTTAATATTGTTGACGAAAAAGCATCAAGAGTCCGCAAACGCTTATTTGATATAAGAAAAAGATGTAATATAATCCTTTATCACTATGATAAATTTATTGTAAAATTAATGTATAAAGTAATGCAAATTCTTTATACGGAAGAAAATATATACTATTTTAAATACAGAAAAATTATTTTAAGACTGAAAAAACGACCGAATTTGTATGATATTTGGTATGAGAATGACAGAATATACGTGGTATTGTTTATGAAAATAAAGTTCAGTTTTAAATTTGAATATTCAAAGCTGGAGCCTCGAGATTAGTATGAAAGAACCCGAAATATCCGTAATAGTTCCCGTATATAATGTAGAAAAGTATCTTTGTAATTGTATGGATACAATACTTGCGCAGACTTTTGCCAATACGGAAATAATCTGCGTAAATGACGGTTCAACGGATAGTTCAAGAAAAATATTAGAGGAATATAAAAATAAAGACAGCAGAATAAAAATAGTTGATAAAGAAAACGGAGGGTTATCCTCCGCGCGCAACGCAGGGTTAAAAGTTGCAAAAGGCAAGTTTATAAGTTTTATTGATTCTGATGATTGGATTGATAAAACAATGCTGGAAAAACTTTATAACAGCATGACTGCGTTAAATACCGATATAGCGATTTGTGCGGTTCATCAATATGATGAAAGCAGACAAATAATTGATGATTCTAACCCGTATTATACTTTGGGATTTTTTGATGAAACCTTTGACAATAGAGCATTCAGCTATAAAGATACAAAACCGTTTTTAATGGATGTCTGCGTTATGGCTTGGAATAAACTGTACCGGAAAAGTTTATTGGATGAATGTAATGCTCAATTCCCCGACGGCTTAATATTTGAGGACGGCCCGTTTTTCTTTTCAATATTCTTTAAAACAACAAGAGTTTCTATTGTTAGAGATTTTCTGTATTATTACAGAATTAACCGTAAAGGTTCAATAGTTCAAAAGGCGGGCAGTCAGTTTCTTGATATTATAGATGTTGCCGAGCTTATGTATAATTCACTTATAAAAATCACCGATTATGAAGATGTAAAATATACTTTCTTCAGAAAAAAAGTAGAAGATTTTGTTTACCGATTTGAACACTTAAATCCTAAATATAAAAAAGCATTTATGAATAAAATAAATACAAAAAGCTCGCTTGCCGATGATAAACTGTTTCCGCCCGATATGGTAAAAGGTGCTTTTAAGTATAATTATTATTTGTTTTGCAACATAAAACGAAACTCAATCCGTTATTATGAATTTCAAAAATATAAAATGAAATTAATGTATAAAATAATGGAGATTATATACAAAGAAAACGGATTTTATTATTTAAAGTATAAAAAACATATAACAAAAATTAAGAAAAATCCTAATATTTTTGATATATACTACAGTAATGATAAACTGCATGTAAGTATATTAAAAAAGATAAAATTCAAACTGCCTTTTAAGTATTCAAAGCTGGAGAAGTTGAACGACAATGACTAAAGTATCGGTAATAATGCCGTACAGAAATGTGGAACGGTACATATCAAAAGCCCTTACAACATTAATATATCAATCGTTAGAAGATATAGAGATAATCTGTATTAATGACGCGTCAACCGATAACAGCAAAGAAATAGTAATGCAGTATGCTAAAAAGGATAAAAGAATAAAATTTTTAAATACGGAGCAGGAATCAGGGCAATCTTATGCAAGAAATTTGGGACTTGAAATAGCTTCGGGGGAATATATAGGCTTTGTAGACGCTGATGATTGGGTAGAGCTTGATATGTTTGAAAAAATGTATAACAAGGCAAAATCATCGGATACCGATATAACAATGTGCATGGCTCAATTGTACGATGATAAGTCGCAGGAATTTTATACGGATGACTTATATTCTTTAAAATCGCTTGAAAAATACGGTGATAGCGTATTTTCTCCCGAAGATACAAAAGATGAAATTTTAAATATTAACGTAGTTTTGTGGAATAAAATATATAAACGCGAGTTCCTTGAAAAAATCGGCGTAAAGTTCAGCGAGGGCTATATTTATGAAGATATGCCGTTTTTCTTTGAAACATATTTAAAATCCGAAAAAATAAATATACTTTGGGAAAGTTTATATTATTACCGCAGAAACAGGGGTTTATCAACAATGCAAAACTCCGATAAAAAGGTCTATGACCGAATAGATATGGCAAAATTAACATACAGCATATTACAGCAGGCAAGTTTTTTCCCCGAAAAGCAAAACGAAATTTTAAGGTGGCTTATTGATGATATATTTCACCGCTATACTCTGCTTGAAGATAAATATTATGAAGAATATTATAAACGCATGCGCGAAATGTTTATCGGTTTAAATTTAACCGAGGAGCAGAAAGAGAGCTTAAAAGTCGGTTATTGCTACGATGAATATTGCAATATAATTTCACGTGATTATTACGGATTTTGGAATTTTTTAATTGAAAAATATAAAACCTCAAATAAGAGAATAAAAGCCGCAGAGCATAAATGTAATCTTGATATAAAAGCGATTAAAGACTATCTTGAACAGTATAAACTCGAAAGCGAGCAGGAAAAAAAGCAGATAGAGGAATGGTGGAAGAACTTTAGCGAAGAAGAACGCTTAAAAGAAGTCACTCGCAGGCTTCAAGAGCAGTCTGCCGTTTTAGAATGCGAATTTAATCAAAAAATGATTAAACAGGAATATGAACTGAAAAAATGGCAGGCAGAATCGGTAAGGCAGGTAAAAGAAAAACTGACCGCCGATTACGAATGGAAATTAAAAGAGCAAAAACAGCATTTTATGCAGGCTTTAAACGAGCAAAAAAATTATTATGAAAATAAATATTTATTGGTTAAAATATTACTTAAGGCATATAAAAAACTCGAACAGCTTCAAAACAAATTGAAAAAATCAGTAAAAAAGAATTAAAAATTTATGGATAACTTTGATGAAAAATATTTAAAATCTCAAAAGCAATTTTACGAAAGTGAAATTGAACTTTTAAAATCTAAATTTGAATACGAAAAATCAAAGTTATTAACTGATTTTGAAAATGAAAAATCCCAATTAAAAAAGGAATTGGAAGAATATTACAACGTAAAAAATACTCAGGATAAAGAAGCAGTAAAAGAGTATTATGAAAAAGAACTGCTGTCACAAAAAAACTGGTATGAAGAAGAAATAATAAGACGTCAAAAAGAAACCGAAAATTGGCACGAAAATAATTTAAAAGAAAAAACTCAAGAGTTAAAAAAAGGCTATGAAGAAATCATATCAGCGCTGAGCGAAAAACTTAATACTGAAACGCAAATCCTCTCAAATCAATTAATAGAACAAAAAAGATACTACGAAGAACAGTTAAAACCCTATAAAAAATTAATAAAAGCAGGGAAAAAACTATTTACATTAAAATTTAAAAAAGAGCAGAAAGAGCAAAAGCCTGCGCTTCAAGAGGTTAAATATGAAGTTAAACCGAAAGTATCCGTTATTCTGCCCGTTTATAACGTGGGAAAATATTTAAGGCAATCCTTAGACAGCTTAATTAATCAGACATTAAAAGAAATAGAAATAATCTGCATAGATGACGGTTCAACCGATGAAAGCTATGAAATACTTGAAGAATATAAATCTAAAGATAACAGAATAAAAGTAATACAAAAAGAAAATAAAGGAACGGGCGCAGCGCGCAATGACGGCTTAAGGCTTGCAACAGGCGAGTGCATAGGCTTTGTTGACCCTGACGATTGGGTTAAGCCGAATATGTTTGAACGGTTATATTCTCTAATAAAAGAAAAAAATCTTGATATTGCAATGTGCATGCCGGACGGTTATGATGAGGGAAATAAAGTAAACGCACCTTTTCCTTACTTTATTGACGCAAATTTTGATATTATTCCTACTGATAAAATATTTAATTGGCGGGATTTATCGCCGTTTAAATATCCGATGTGCGTCTGGAACAAGCTGTATACAAAAAAATTATTTGATGAAAACAACATAGAATTTGCGGAAGGGCTTGATTTTGAAGACCATAAAGTTATATTCGGAACTCTTTTAACGGCGGAACGAATATTTTTTATTCGCGAAAAACTTTATGTATACAGGTTTAACAGGGAAGGCTCCGTTTTATCCGATAATAACAGACGGCTTATTGACCATATAGAAATATTCAATATCGTAGAACAATTGATGAAAGATACTAAAACATTTGAACCGTTAAGGTTTGATTTTCTAACATATAAAGTCCATAATCTGCTATATTATTACGGCATGATTAAAGATGAATATAAACATGAATACTATGAAAATATGGTTGAAGCGCTTAAAAAAACTCAAATGAGCGATGATGAAAAAGAACAATTAAAGCAAAAATATCCGGAGTTGAGTAAAATCATATAAATAAATGGTAACAAAAGAAACCCGCAAGGTTATAATTTTATCATAGGGAAATATTTTCTTATGGAAATAAGCGCAAACGGATTAAATCAGCCTGTAAGTTTTTATCGGAAAAATACGGGAAATACAATAAATATGGCTATAGATGAAGATGTAAGGTCATATCAGACAAATATCTTTGCACCCGAACACGCTTCAATTGCTTCAAATATAACAGAGAATGCTCGTCCAAAAGGTAAAAGAAAAAATAAAAAATTAAACGCAACTGATAGCGAGTTTTTTGCCCTCAGTGAAACGGAAAATCCTGCAATAAAAGAAGAAAGTACGGAAAATTTTTTTATTGTTTCGGATAATCCTTTTAAACACTTTAAAAATAGGCTTATTAGTTTAATTTCATCAATCCCCGTATTAAATTATTTTATTTTGAAAAAACGAACTCAAAAACTGCAAAATACGGTATCACAGTTAGCTGATATAAAAGATAATGTTAATGAAATGATAAGTGCCGTAGTGGCTCAAGGCGAAGAAGAAGAACTGTATTCCGATATCGCAAAGAATTTAACGGCTGCAGCCAATATTATAGATAAAGCTAACAAAGATTTATAAACATATATTAAATTTCTATAATATTTAAAAGTTTTTTTCTTTACTATTTAAAAATTTTACAATACTATGTTAATATACGATGAAAACCATGTAAAAATTGGCACATCGGGATATGAAAGGGTGCAAGAGGTGCAGGGCGGCAGACGGCAAATCCAAAGTCACCGGCGTGGAGCACAAGGCATAAGGGCGGTACAAATTATAAAAAAGTACGGTCACAAAAGCGGTAAATGCACAAATGACGAATACCCCAAAGGAAATACAAAAAACAATAAACGGGTAAAACTCCAAAGTCCCCAAGCACCAAATCAAAAGTAATAGAAAAAAAAGAGGGCGTATAAGTGGAAAATTTTGTTCCTGATATCTTTGGCAAAAGAGAAACAAGTAATAACGATTCAACAACACAGCAAACAGGCGGAACTCCTGCCGATATTAAAGTAATAGGTGTAGGCGGCGGAGGCGGTAACGCAGTTAACCGAATGATAAAAGCAGGCTTGGGCGGTGTAGAATTCTGGGCTATGAATACCGATGTTCAAGTGCTTGAAATGTCATTGGCTGAACATAAAATAAGAATAGGCAGCAAATTGACAAACGGTTTAGGCGCAGGCGGTAACCCCGAAAAAGGTGAAAAATCTGCCGAAGAAACAAGAGACGAAATTGTTAACGCTATCGGAAAAGCTGATATGGTATTTGTAACCGCAGGCATGGGCGGCGGAACAGGCACGGGTGCTGCTCCTGTTGTTGCAAGGATTGCTAAAGAATTAGGTGCTTTAACTATTGGTGTTGTTACTAAACCGTTTAGCTTTGAGGGCAAAAAAAGAATGAACCAGGCTATTCAGGGTTTGGAAAAATTAAAAGAAACAGTTGACGCTTTAATTGTTATACCGAATGATAAATTATTAGAAGTTGTTGACAGAAGAACAACAATGCGTGAAGCATTCCAAGTTGTAGATGAAGTATTGCTCCGCGGTGTTCAAGGTATATCTGATATCATAACCGTTCCGGGCATGATAAATGTTGACTTCGCTGATGTAAGAAGCGTAATGGAATCTTCAGGCTCCGCATTAATGGGTATCGGACGCGGAACAGGCGAGGGCAGAGCTTTAGAAGCTGCTAAATCGGCTATTAATTCACCTCTGTTAGAAACTTCAATAAACGGCGCTTCGGGTATCATTATGAATGTAACAGGCGGACCGGATATGACTTTATATGAAGTAACCGATGCTGCTCAAGTTATACACGACGCTGTTTCCGAAGACGCAACTGTTCACTTCGGTGCTGTTATTGATGACAGAATTCAGGGTGAAATTCAAATTACCGTTATTGCTACAGGCTTTGAATTAAAGAAAAGCGAAATTGACAGATTTAATCAGCAGGAACAGGAAACAAAAACCCTTGGCGCATTGGATTTATTCGGGACTGCGGGTTTAAATCCTCAAGCTCCTAAGGTTACAAAACAGGAGGCTGCTGAGTTTGCTAATAATATTCTTGATATTCCCGAATTTTTAAAGAAATAAAAAAATAAAATAAATAAAAAACGGCGGATTAAAACTCCGCTGTTTTTTTATTTTAAATTCAATGCATTGAGCGTTTTTTGACTTGCAACAATTGATGTAACGGGTTGATTTTGGAATACATAATTTGCAGCCGCTTGTATATCTTCAATAGTGACTTTATCTATAGCATTTAGTAATAATTCATATTCTTTTGTACCGTATGCAGAGTTTCTGTTTTGATGGAATTGAGTTGTCATTCCTAAGTTGGTTTCTGTTTCGTTGAGCAGCTGTGTTTTCAGCATTTTTTTTGCATACTCAAGCTCTTGCGCTGTTACGGGCTGTGATTTAAGTAATTCAACATTTTTATTAAAGCCCGCTATAGCCTTAGTTGCATTATCAAATGTTTCCTGCCCCGGAATTTGCGAATCCGTGCTTGTTCCTATATAAAGCATTATTAATCCCGCATCGTTTTGTTCAAACATTGATGAATTTACGCTGTATGCAAGTTTTTGAGTTTCTCTTAAATCACTAAACAGTCTTGACGACATACTGCCGCCTAAAATACCGTTTAGAAGTAATATTTTTGCTTTGTCTTCTATATTATATGTTTTGGGATATATGTAACCTTGAACTATTTGTGCCTGAGTATTATCTTCCGCTTGTGTTATTATTTTCGGCTCGGTATTGGGTTTATAAACTTGTGTATTTTTGCTTCTGTTTACTAATGCATTTTGAAATACACCCATACCTTGTGATAATTGTGAATTTAAAATATCTATCAAATACGGTTTTTTATCTACGGGGGCAGTGTATGTTACTTCACACTGCGAATTATTCATTATTTGTGCGTATAAATTTCTTATATCATTTAGTGTTAGTTTATCAAGTTCTTTTAACTGTTCTTCTACACTGTCAAAATAGTGAATATCGGGGAATAAACTCTTTAATAATCCATCTGATGCCGATTTATTTCTTGTTAATAAAATATCTCTGTAATTACTTTTAATTTGTTCAAAATCCTGTTCGTTAAAATTTGGGCAGTTTAAAACTTCTTTTAATAACAAAAGTGTATCTTGTATTTTATCATCATTAAACTTGGAAATTACTGATATTCCGTCTGTTGCGGCATTAAATTTTAACAGTAAATCCTTTGAACACAGTTCACTGTTGTAATTATTATAACCTCTTACGGCACTGCCTCTGTTAAGCATTTCGCTTAAAATATATAAAGCACTTTCGGGAGCGGATTTTAGTGTATCTGTTTCAATAGACATACATAATGCGGATTTTCCTGCCATATTACCGTTAACTACTGTTGTTTCAATATTATTCCATAATTTATATTCTTGAGTTTTAATATCATTGGTTGTACTTGCTTTGCCGAAAGAAATTTGTTTGGTTTTTTGCGCATTATAGTTATTATTAATTGTTTGCATAGGTGTATTATCGGCATGAGCAACGCAAATAGAGGCTTTACCTAAATCCATGAATTTTTTTGCCGCTGATGTTATGTCATAAGGGGTAAGAGTTTGATAATTTTGCATTAAACTTTGAATATAATCATATTCGCCGTATTGGCATGCGCTTGTAAGTACGGAATTAATATCTTCTGAGTATTCACCGATAGTATTTACGGAGTTTATTAATGAATTTTGGGCATTTGCAAATTCCGTAAATGATGGTGGATTATTAGCTATATAATTAATTTCTTCGTATAAAATTCTTAAAACTTCTTCAACCTTGTCTTCCGGCAAAGTGAATGATGTATAAAATGCTTTTGCTCCGTCTTTTTTATTTTGCATTGATTCTATTACAAATTCGGGTTTTATCCCGTATTTTTCAAGCGCCTTAGAAAGTCTTGATTCGGGTGATGTTAAAATCTTTTTTAACATATCTATTGCACATAAATCACGTCTTGAAGTCCCCTCTTTAAGTGCAAAACCAAGAGATATCTCAGATACGGGCGAGCCTTTTTGAATTATATCTTCTCTGATTTGTTTATCAATATATTTAACAGGTTCATAATGGCGGTTTTGTATTTTGGAATAATCACCCTGTTTATTGTAATATTTAGAAACCAGATTAATTGCTTCATTGACATCAACATCACCTGTTATTACAGTTATGGCATTATCGGGTGTATACCAGGTATTAAAATATTCAAATAGCTTATCTTGGGTAAATCCGTTAATGTTATCATGAGTGCCTAAAACAAAATTAGAAGAATTGGTATCAATTCCGAAAAGGTTTTTAAGCATTCTGCTTGAAGCAACATCAATAATATTATCAACATAAACATCAATTTCAGAGTTTACGGGGCCTTTTTCTTTTTCAATTTGATCCGGCGGAAAAGTAGGGAATTGAGTCTGCATAGCATTAAGTCTAATGGCATTTTCAAGTGAACTATCATCAAGTAATTGTAATGCTATATAATAATCCGTTTTATCATAACTTGTTGAAGCATTTGTATAACCGCCTGTTTCGTATACTCTTTTGTTGTATTCCTGCGGAGCAAGTCCTTTGCTTCCGTTAAAAAGATTATGTTCTATAAAATGGCTTATTCCTCTTATATTTTCAGTTTCATTTAAAGAACCCACATTAAATGTTGTTTTAATAAAAGCAGGGCCTTTTTTGGGTAAAATTACGACCTTTTGCCCGTTTGCCAGTTTAAATACACTTGCTTTTTCTTCCATATTAGGTATGGCAATTTCTGCTATTTTCGTATAACCAATAGGCAGGTTTGTATTAACAAGTGAAACACCGGCACTATTAGCTGCGCTTAGCTGCATTGAATTTTCAGTTACGGAATTTTGCGAGCTCTGTACGTTTTTATTATGATTAATTGAAGAAAAGTTTATATTAAAATTGTTATTTTGTACTTTCATATTTTAATTAATGCCAAATAAAATAAATTATTAATAAAAAAAAACGACTGTTTAATAAATATTTACATAAAGCGTATGGCAAAAAAAAACAAGTTTTGCTTTATAATATAAGCAGGTTAATCATGGAAATGAACAGAATAACAAGATTATATCCACAGTATCAGCGCAGCCAAGACAGGCGTCAGCGCAGTATTCCCGTTGCCATAGAACGCAGAAGCGGAACGGATAGAAGAAGTAACGACAGAGTTGCACTTGATAGTCAATTAACTCGTGATATTTTTGAAGTAAAAAGTAAGATAGCAAAAATAGAATCATTAACACCTAAATTTTTTGAAGCTAATGTAATGAGTCAAGCACCGTCATTTTCTTCAAAAATGACGCATGATATACTCGTTAAGCAGACAAAACCTGATATGACAACTCAAGCAAAGGAAGATGCAAAACAGCCCGATAAGGCTTCAACTGCGTTTCAAGTCGGAATTATTGCAGCAGCCCTTACCTGCGCTTTCGGACTTTCCTTTTTAAGCAGTGCGGGTGCTGTTATTGCTTTGGGTACTGCTCTTTATATAGGTGCTAGAGTGCTTAAAACTGTTATTGCCAGAGAAGTAAGCGACAAAGAAAAAGATGAATAGTTATTCTTTTCCTGAATTTTTTACTAAGTTAAAAAATTGTTCGATATTTTTATAATATTTTCTTTGAATGTATATTGGGGAATATGTTAATGATACCGCGCAGGGATTTATTTCATTTTCCGATAATTTATCAAGAAATAAATTTATATTCTCGGTTAATTCTTTTTCCGTAATATATTTATTATTAATTCTATCTGCCGTATCAAAGCCGGAATTGCAAAAATAATCCGCATCTATGCTTAATAATATTTCTTTTCCGCTTAAAATATCCAAATTTGATATTGTTAAAATATTAATATCTATTGAGATTAAACTTGTAAGTTGTTTTTCTATATCAGGCATATTAAATATTTTGCATTTTTTATTTATGAGCGCTAATTTGTTTATTGAAATCAGCTCATTTGTATTTTTATCAAATAAAAACTGCTGTTTTGTTACTTTATTCAGGTCTAAATCAATATTTTCAAAACATCGCAATGGTCCGATTCTTAGATTTGTTTTCTGCTGATAAGTTTTTCTGTATTCGGAATTTTCAATAATATAATTTGGTATAATCCAATAAAATTCGGTGACTCCGAAATTTTTAAAACAAAAGTTAACCCAGTTGGCTATTGTTGCTATATAATTTTTTTTGTTTATATATACGTCGGAATGAGTGTCAAAATTTACAAGCAAAGGTATACGTTTTCCGTTCTTTTTAATATAATTTTCAAAAACATTCAATGCTTCATTATGGTTGGTATTGATTTCAATATATGAATTTTTAAATATTTTATTTATTAAATCCGTATTAATCATTTTTAAATTATAATTCATAAAATTGCTGTGTACAACGAATTAATATGATATTATAAATTTATGTTTTTAAGGTTTTTCAATAAAAAAGTTAATTTTATAATCCCAAATTTGTTTAACAATTTTTATATAAACAAATTCTTTATTGAATTAAAAAATTCAAATCCGAATTATTTTTATGATGATTGTATATTATCTCAAGTATATGGCACGGTTCCTTATTCAATCTGGGGAATAAACAATACAAGAAAATATGCGCCGTTAAGACATATAAACCAAATTCTTGATTTTTATTATAAGAATAATTTATCCGTTAATTTACTTTTTGAAAATAATTTTATAAAAAAAGAACATTTATATGATACTTTTTCAAATTCTGTTCTTCAAGCAGCTCATAAAAAAGGAAATTATATCACTCTTGCTTCAGATATATTAGAAGAATATATTAAGAAAAACTATCCGAAATTTAAGATAATTAAAATATCGGGGGAAGACGGACTCGGAAGAAAAAATATATTTTTAGAAAGCAGATTAAATAACCAATTAGATAAAGTGAAAATAAAATACAAATCTGATACATACTTAATGCTAAATCCGTTATGTTTAGGCAGCTGCCCGCTTTATGATTTCCACCGTGAATTTATTGCAAAAGAACAGCTGAATTATAATGAATATGGTTTATTTTTATGTCCTTTAGAGAATGATTTATCTTTTTATTCTTCTTTTAAAAATCCCGATTTTATTTCTTTAACTAAAATAAAAGAATTGAATAATAAAGGATTTAATAACTTTTTCATTAATAATGCTATTTTAAACAGAAGCATAAATAAAAATTATACAAACATAGATTTAATAGAAAGTTATATTTATTATTTAATAAAACCCGAATATCATGATTTTGTCAGAAAAAGTTTAACGCAGCAGCATTATAATAAAGTACGGAGAAAAATTAATGCAAAAATATAATCTTATTTTTTCATTGGAGGAAACTTCAAGTAATATTATTAAAAAAATACTTAATTTAAGAGAGCAAATGCCTGAAATTCTTAATGAAAATATTGAAAAAATAGGCTTTGTCGGAAATTTCCCTTATTGTATATGGGCAAAACATAATCAAACTGTTGAAATTTATTCATATGAAAAAATTGAGAATGAATTAAAATTTATTGCCGACAATAATCTTATGTTGTTTTTTGAGTTTGATAATACAAGGCTTGAAGAAAAACATTTTAATGACACATATATGAATATGATATTAAAAATGGCTCAAGATGTTGATATTTATGCCTTAGTCTATAATGAAAAACTTTCGGAGTTTATTAAAAATAAATATGAATATATAAAAACAGTAAATATCAGAGATTTAGCTCAAAATTCTATATATACAACTGATATTGAAAAAGATATCGAAACTTTAAATAAGATGAGCGAAGATGTATTAAACTTTGAATTTCCCGTAAATAAACAAGAAACATATACCTCTTTATCTCTTGAAGATATTGAAAAATATGCACAAGAGGGAATTAAAAATTTTATAATTAAAATAAATGACACTGATAAATATGATATGATTAATAAATATATTAACTATCTGATAAAGCCCGATTATAGAGATGAAGTAAGATTAAAGTTACTTAAAATGCTGGCTTTTCCCGGTAAAAACGAACTGCAAAAAAAAGAATGACCAATTTGGTCATTCTTTTTTTTGCTTTTGAAAGATTTATGCTTTTTGTTCAACAACAGCTTGAGCAGCTGCTAATCTTGCCTGCGGTATTCTGAACGGCGAGCAGGATACATAATCTAAGCCGATTTTATTGCAGAATTTAACGCTGTCAGGGTCGCCGCCATGTTCACCGCAAACTCCGCCTACAAGTTTAGAGTTAACCTTTTTGCCTTTTTCCATAGACATTTCAATTAACTGTCCTACACCTTTTGTATCTAATGTTGCAAAAGGATTAGACGGTAATATCTTTTGTTCAACATATCTGTTTAAGAACTTGCCTTCTGCGTCGTCTCTTGAGTAGCCGAAGGTCATTTGAGTTAAATCGTTTGTACCGAATGAGAAGAATTCCGCATATTCCGCAATCTCGTCAGCAGTTAAAGCGGCACGCGGGATTTCAATCATAGTACCAAATTTATAATTAACTTCAACACCTTTTTCTGTCATAACTTCTTTAGCTACGCGAACTAAGATTTCTTTAGCAACTTTAAGTTCGTTAACATGTCCGATTAAAGGAATCATAACCCAAGGTTGAACGTTGTGTCCTTCTTTTTTGAGGTCGCAGCATGCTTCAAATATAGCTCTTACCTGCATTTCGTTAATTTCAGGATATGTTAAGCCTAAACGGCACCCGCGTAAGCCCATCATAGGGTTGGATTCCGATAATCCCTCAACAACATGCAATAATTCTTCTTTTTCTTTTGCGTCTTTTCCCAGAGCTTTTAGTGTTG
>CANQZO010000015.1 GCA_947628355.1 Candidatus Gastranaerophilales bacterium
CGCTTCAATGGCAGCGTCAGAGCCTATCGCTCCCATTGCAATGCCTATATCGGCTCTTGATAAAACAGGCGCGTCATTTATTCCGTCGCCCGCAAATGCCAACATATTTTTACCGTCTATTAATTCTTCAACTTTTTCTAATTTTTCATTCGGTAAAAGTTCAGCATAAAACTCATCTGTTTTAAGTTTTTCCGCAACCGCTTGAGCCGATTTTTTTAAATCACCCGTCAACATTACAATTTTTTTAATACCTATATTTTTAAGTGATTTTATTGCAGTTTCAGACTCGGGTTTTATTACGTCAGATATAACAATATGTCCCATATAACTTTTATTTATGGCGATATGAATTATAGTTCCGGTTGAATGGCATTTAATATAATCTATATTATATTTATCCATCAATTTTTCATTTCCCGCAATAACTTCAATGTCATCAATATTTGCGATTACACCGTTTCCGCTTATTTCTTGAATGTTTTTAACTCTTGTTATATCAAAATCCTTATTATACGCACGTTTTAAGCTGACTGCGATAGGATGAGAACTTGCACTCTCGGCAAGTGCTGCGTACTCTATTAATTTATTTTCTTCTATTTTATTATGATGTATTGCATTAACCTCAAAAACGCCTTTTGTTAAAGTCCCCGTTTTATCAAAGACAACAGTTTTAACCTTAGATAAAGTTTCCAGATAATTTGAACCTTTAATTAAAATACCCGCTCTTGACGCACCGCCAATCCCTGCGAAGAACGACAGCGGAATACTGACAACTAAAGCACAAGGACAGCTGATTACAAGGAATGTTAAGGCTCTATACACCCATATATTCCACAGAGCAGGAAAATGTAAAATTAATACCCGAAATAATGGCGGAAATACTGCAAGAATAAGTGCAGAAATAACAACAACAGGAGTATAAACCCGTGCAAATTTCGATATAAAATCTTCCGATTTTGATTTTTTTGAACTTGCATTTTCAACCAGCTCCAAGATTTTAGATACTGTTGATTCCCCAAAATTTTTGGTTACTTTAACCTTTAACAGCCCCGTCAAATTAATTGAGCCCGAAATAATTTCATCACCGGCCTCAACATTTTTAGGTACACTCTCGCCCGTTAGCGCGGAGGTATTGACAGATGAACTTCCATCAATAATAATCCCGTCCAACGGCACTTTTTCGCCTGCGGATATTATAATTACATTGCCGATATTAACTTCCTCGGGACTGACTTTTTCAAGCCTGCCGTCTTTTTCAATATTGGCATAATCCGGTCTGATATCCATTAATTCGGATATATTTTTTCGGCTTTTTGCGACAGCGACGCTCTGGAAAAACTCTCCGATTTGATAAAAAAGCATAACTGCTATAGCTTCGACATAATCGCCCGGTTGCGCGTGAGCTTCATTATATAAAGCAAGCGCAATTGCTCCAAGCGTTGCAACAGCCATTAATAAAGACTCATCAAAGGGTTTGCGATTCATAAGCCCTTTAACTGCCTTTTTGATAATATCATGCCCGATTATAAAATAAGGTATCATGTACGCAATAAATCTAAGCACTCCTTTCATCAGAATAAAATGCAACCCGATAAGCAGAATGCCTGCAATGATTATCCTTATTAACATTTTCTTTTGTTTTTTATTCATAATCGGCACGCTAAATATATATTTCGCAGTCATCCTCAACTTTTTTGCAATTTTTCAAAACATCGCGCATAACTGCATTAATATCAACGTCATTAATAAATTCAACATCCATTTTTTGAGTCATAAAATTTACTACCGCATTTTTAACCCCGTCTGTTTTTTTTGCGGCTTCTTCCATTAAGTTCGCACAATTTGCACAATCAACTTCTATTTTATAAGATTTTTTCATTTTAAATTCTCCTTTATATCGTTTAACCTGCTCTGTAAGGTTTTTGTGTATTTATTTAAGATGTCATAAGTTATTTCTAAATCTTTTTTATTAAATTGACTAAAAAATGATTTATCTTTTTCACACCACGTTTCGTGCATTTTCAAGTGTTTATCAAAAACTTCTTGCCCGATTTTAGTCAGTTTATAATATGTTTCTTTCTTATTGTAGGGATTTTTATATATGTACACAGCTTTTTTTGTAATTAGTTTTTTTAAAATTTTACTTATTGCTGCTTTTGTTAAATTCATTGATTGTGCAATTTTTGTAACATTAGGATTATTAATTTTCCCTATGCTGTCAATGCAGTGCATTTCGGTATAGGCATAATCGGCTAAAATATCGCCAAACTCGTCTTTATACAATATATCAAGTTGATTTGTGATATCATACAAATTAAATAGTGTATTCAAAATATCATTTTGCATTATTACCTCAAATTGTTAACCAGTTAACAATATTATTTATCATTTTTAATTTTTTGTCAATTCTTTGATAAATTTTTGTTAACAAGTTGACAATTATATAATAATTTATATTATTAAATTACTTCTTTATTTTTTACAAGAAAGATTTTTTCATGAATAAAAAAAATAAAAATATATTGTTTATAGTAGTTGTAATTGTAATTATAAGTTTTATTGCGCCCTTTAATTATATTATGGATCCCTTAAATTGCAATTCCCCTCAAAAAGTGCGTAGTTATTTTTTTGACAACAATTATAATTATGACATGACATTCTTGGTATTAAAACTGGATAAAGTTAACAAGTATCAAAGTGTTATTATAGGCGGTTCGGATGTAAACTCAATGATGATTTCTTCCTCTCCTTTTTATAAAAGATTAACATTAACGGGAAGCGGACTTAAACAAATATATGAAGCATTAGAGGCATTTATAGATTTACATCCCGAAACGAAATCCGTAATAATTAATATATCTTATTTGCAGTTATTATTTTCTAACTATATAGATTTACCAAAATATACGGGTGCGAATTTGAATGTAAACGAAATAACAAAATTATATTTTTCAATAAGCACCACAAAAGAAAGTATTTTGTTATTTACTGATAAAATTAAACTTTTTTTTCGAGAAACATTTGTGAAATCTAATAATGATAATTCAAATACCATAAATAATCAAAAAGAATTTTGTGTTTATCCATATCGAAAATTTACATTTGAAAGAAATTATGAAAAACTGCAATCCAAACAAAAGGAGAACTTTCAATATTTGGAAAAAATGGTAAACTTACTAAAAAGTAAAAATATTAAAATTAATTTTACTATATCCCCTGCGAATTCAATGATATTAGCAAATATTTACAAAGATAAATATTATAGAAAAATTATAGAAGATTTTAAACACTTTCTTGTGAGTTTAGATGTAAATGTATATGATATGGCTTATGCCAATAAATATACAAATTCTAAAATCACTTCAGCTGATAATTATTTATATAGAGATATGATGCACCCATCAATACTTATGGGAGATAAAATCTTTAATATATTTTTTGATCCAAAAAATGATAAAAAAGATTTTTATTATATACTCACTAAAGAAAATATAAATAAGGTTATAGAAAAAGAAAATTATTATATTGAAGATTACATAAAAAGTAATAAAAAGTTAATTAAATTTTATGATAATACCAACCTTGACACTAATTATGCATATTGCAGACCAATTCTTGATATTTTAGACCGATAATAATGAATAAATCCGTAATATTTGCAGATTTTAATGCCATATTGCTAAATATTATCTAAAACATTTTCTATATAAGTTTTATAGAGTTCTTTTAATTTATTTGGTTTTTTGATTTTTACATTCTTTCCCCATTTAAAGAGTTCAAAACATATTGCCATAACTCCGCCCGAGGTAAATTTTACTTCAACATTACCGCTATCAAGCCGTTTAATTTTTTGCGTTGGGTGAAAATGGTAGTTTAAAACATCCTCTGCTATTGATTTATCAAATTCCAATACAACATTAACGGGTTCTTCCTGATATATTGAAAATGATTTATTACAATATTCCCGCAATGAAAATTTCTCGTCTTTGTCAAAATATTCTTCAGTAATTTCAAGATTTTTTATTTTATCAACCTTATAAAGCCTCAAATCGTTCACATACTCATTAAACCCGACAAGATAATATTTATCTGATATTATCACACCGTATGGGTTCAAAGTTATTGTGCGGTTTCCTTTATCCGTTAGATAATCAAACTTGATTTTTTTAAACGAGAGCATTGCACACCTAAGCATTTCCATAGTTTTAGGGTCGGCTTTTACCCTTGAGTACTGTCTTACGGCAAAGCCTTCAGATTCTATTACGGCTTCAATATCGTTTTCTAAAGCTCTTGCATTCTTTTGCGGGGTCAGCGCTTTTATTTTTAATATCAATTCATCAAGCTGTTTTTTGCGATTTTCATCATCAGATAGACCTTTTAAATACTCTAAATTTGCAAAATCATCAACAGAAAAAGAAATTAAAGAGTTCATTGTGCCTTTAACAAAACGCCAGCGCTTTTTCTTGTCAAATGACGGTACTTCTTCAATTTTATCGGGGAACATTTCAAACAATAATGTTTTCATCCTCTCGGCTGAGCGCCTTGAGCATTCAAAATGTTGTCTGATGTCTTCAATGCAAAGCCCCGTGAAGCTGTTTTGAAACATCATCGCCAACTCTATTATTTGTTCCGCTTTATTTAATCGTGACATTATCTATCCTTTTTTATTTTGACTGCATACTAAATTTAGTAAAATTATTTGATAATTATTCATTCAGTTCCGAAAACACCTTTTTAAACTTATTTATATAATCAGTTTCTTTTATTTTATCTTCTATATATTCTTTAATTTTTTGCCGGTATTTTAATTCTTTATATTCTTCTAAATCAATTAATTTTTTATATCTTGTATAGTTCCATGTGTCATTTCCGTTAAATTTTAATGGTATTTTTTCAAATAATTCTTTTATTTTTTTTCTTCTTTTTTCCAATCCTTCATCTGCTTCCGCTATACAAATTTCAACATAAAGGCATTTGTTATATGCAAAATTAATAAAGTTAATGCAGGATAAAACTTCATCAGGCATATAAGAACAACCTTTTAATTTATATTTGTCCACACTTTAGGAAGAATTTTTATTGCCTTTTCTGCTTCTTCCAGTATTTCAATTTCACCTTTTTTCTGCATATCAATGAGAATTTCTTGTAATATTTTATATATTTCCGTTTTTTAATTTTCTCACATTTTTATTCTACCACGC
Organism: Candidatus Gastranaerophilales bacterium; assembly: GCA_947628355.1. GTDB lineage: Bacteria > Cyanobacteriota > Vampirovibrionia > Gastranaerophilales > Gastranaerophilaceae > Avigastranaerophilus. The sequence goes on from CANQZO010000015.1 coordinate 5,202, forward strand.
ATATATGTCATATTTTGACATGGGTGCGAGTAATAATAAAAACAGGAGGATTAATCATGATAAAAAAAGAATTACTTGAAAAAGTTAAAAATCAAATTTTAGAACCGCAAGAACCTCAATTTCAGACAGGTTTTAGAGATTTGGACTTGTTATTGGCATCTGTCGAAAAATCAAGCATTATAACAATCGGGGGAAGACCTGCTATGGGAAAAACATCATTTGCCGTTTCAATTATGTTAAAGTTTTTGGAACAAAATAAAAAATGTTTATTCTTTTCTTTGAGAAGAAGTAAAGGTTACTTTATAAAAAGGATTATTCCGACAATAGCTGAAGTCGATTGTTCAAGATTTAATAGGAATACAACGGTATTAAACGAAAACGAAAAAGAAAAAATCTCGACAGCATTTGAGAAATTATCAAAATTTAATTTAACAATTATTGATGACATACAAAAAATTGAAGGAATAAAAGAAAAAATTGAACAAGAAAAGCCTGAAATTGTATTTATCGATTATCTGCAATTAATTGATACCCCGATTAAAAAACAAAGAAATGATGCAATCGAAGATATAATGCTAAGTTTAAAAGAAGTTGCAAAAGATAATAATTGTACAATTTTTGTATTATCTCAATTATCAAGAGCCATAGAAAGCAGATGCGATAAAAGACCAATGCTTTGCGATTTAAGAGATTCGGGTGCAATTGAAACAATATCTGATGTCGTCTTATTTATATATAGAGACGAATATTACACCAGAGATATTGTTGAAAATAAAGGCAGGACTGAAATTATTGCCGCTAAAAACAGTTATGGTTCAACATCCGTATTAGAACTTTTATTTAGAGCATCAATTATGAAATTTTTGGAGCCGATTAAAGTTTATGATTTTTAATAAAAATAAAATTTTTATAACAAAAGAACTTTATTATACGGTTAAATTTATAAAAAACCGTATAATATATGTTCCTAATGATGAATTGAAGAAAAAGCAGAGATTTTTCCTGAAGGCAATAAAATGGCTATATCCTTATAAAATAAATACGCGCGTGTGCGCTAAAATCCACTCTGGCAAAAAGTGGATTTTAAAAATGGATATAAAAGATTTTTTTAATTCCGTGTCCTATAACTCTATTGAGGAAGTCATTAAAAAAGTTTGTTTAAGATTAAATAAAAATGAAAAATACCTTGAATATTTGTCGCTTGTAACAGTCAATTCAAAACTTCCTGTGGGTGCACCTACTTCAAGCCATATGGCAAATGCCTGTTTTTTGCCGATAGATAAAAATATAAGTGCTCTATGCAATGCTTTCGGGGTCGATTACACAAGGTACGTCGATGATTTAACCTTTTCATCATACAGCAGGGAAAATCTTAAAATCATAGAAAACAAAGTAAAAGAAATATTGATTTTCTACGGTTACAAAACAAATCAAAAAAAAACAAAATATATATCCGATAATAAACAGCAAAATATTTTAGGGCTTGTGGTAAATAACTATAAAGTAAGATTATCTAAAGACTTTAAACGTAAAATAAGAGCTATGCTTCACAGCTACTTTGTTTTTATAAGCAGAGAAAATAAAAATATTAAATATCTTGCTTGGGATGAGAAAAGAAAACAAAGTCTTAAAGGTTATCTTGCATATATAAAGCACACAGATAGAGCATTTTATAATCAATTAAAAACATATTCAAAAAAATTGGCATGTAAGTATTGTGTTGAAGTTTATTTTGAATATTTATAACTGCCGTAAAATCAAGAAACCGACCTTAAATATAAGGTCGGACTTGAATTTTTACAGTTCACGAGCGATAGCGAGTGGACTATGTCGCTCTTTGTGTATTTGCCGTGGCAAAAGGCGAATCGCCTGCCTGTGTAATTATTATAATATGGTCTTATGTCATTTAGTGGCATAATAATATATTATTTGAAATAATTTGTTTAATACTATTAAAGTTTTTGTCTACAAAAGCAATATCGTTTTTAATTTGTTCCACAATCTTTTCATAAGATACATCGTTTTCAATTAAAAAATACCTGTATATAACATCAGGAGTATATCCGCAAAATCCTTTATATATCTGGCTTCTTTTTGTTTCAATTGTACCTAAAAACCAATATTGTTTTTCAAAAAGACTCTTTGCAATTTTTTCTCTATTTATACGAGCTCTTTCGCTGGAATCTTTTATATCCGTTCTTAAAAAATATCTGTATTGATTTCCTTCTATTTGCAATCCAAGTATAGAATTATTGAAATTTTTAGATATATCAATTGTACCTTTTTTATTATGGAAGCTATATCCGATATCCCAATCAGTCCTGTTGATATTTTCTTTTATATAATTTGCCAGCTCGGATGTTTTGTATTTTATGTAAATATCTTTCAAGTCAAGTTCATCAAATTTATTTTCTTTATAAAAATCATATTTGTATGTATTTTCAATTTTGAATAACTCAGCTAAAGTTTTTACTACATTTATATAATCTTCTATTAAATATTTATCATAATCTGTTTTAAATTCAGTTATCTCTGATAAAATTTCCGTTAATTTTAAATAACTCATATATCTCCAGCCGTTTAGAACATCGTGTTTTGGCGCTAATGATAAAAGTATAAATTCTGCAGATTTATCTTTAAAACATTCCTGATATTTTTTTAACTGGTCAGCAGTAGCAATTGATTTTATTTTATTTTCAATAATTATATATTCCGTATTATTTTTATTTTTAATTTCTATTAATAAATCAAGTATATTATTAGCTCCGCAATGTACTTGCGTCTTAAAATCAATTAAACAGTCATTACTATAATCTTTATCTGTAAGAAGTTTTACAAATTCTTTTTTATATTTATTACCAAGCCATTGAAGAAAACATGTATGAAAATTTTCCAAGGAACACATTGATATATTAAAAATTGGTGAATTTTTTAAATTGTTTTGTGTAAAAACCGTCATAATCAACTCCTTTTGCTTTAATAAAAGTATATAAACTTCTATCTGCCTAATTGAGATGTAACAATTTTTGCCGCATATACCATCAATATTTTAGCACAATGTCAATATGATTGCTTATATTACTATCAATTTATCAGCTATATCAACAATTTCTTTTTGATTGCTCACAATGATATATTGTTTGTGTTTTGATTTTTCTTTTAAGTCTTTTGCGTATTCAACCAGACTGTTATGGTCTAAGATGCAGCCGCAATCATCAATAAATTCCGCATTTAAGTTTTGTACTTTAAGTTGATTTAACAATCTTGTTTTGCCTGAACCGTTTGCACCTGTTATTACGGTTAAATTTGGTGATAATTTTTCAATAATATTTTTCATTGTTTACTCCTTGTTTTTATAATCTTCTGTGTGCCTATCATCAGAGCAATCTATCTCTATTCTTAAAAGAATAAGATTTATAATTAAACCAATACCTTTGTGGTCTATATTTTTTAATCTGTAATTAAACTCAAAACCTAATGATAAATAACCATTATCAAATGAGATATAATAAAAGCATATAATTGTGCTTAAATTAATATGTTTTGTTATTTTTGTACTTATAAATAATGAGCGTATCGATTTTGAGTAATTTACATTCAGCCATTTTGTTTTTATAAGTCTTATAACATCTTCTTTTTTGGAATTTTGACCTATTTCATTTAATATCATTTTTTACCTTTATCTTTATTATGCACTACATCTATGTCATTTTGCGGCACAGATAAAAATAAAAGGTTTACGGCAAACAGTGGGAAACTAATCCAATGAAATTTACAAGAGCTTATGTTTTAAACAGCACAAATGCAAAGTTTACAGGAAGAACCTGTATGTCAAACAAATATTTGGACTAATTCTTTTGTTAATTAATTCAATATTCCTAATGCCTGAGCATTTTTGTAACTATCATTATCTAAATATACGGGGATTTTTTTAAATCCTAAATCTTTAAGACTATAATAAGTATTGTAATTCATACCTCTTTGTTCTTGCCAAATACTTATTGAATTTGGATTTAATTTGTCTTTCCCAAATCTTGCAATATATTTTTGCAAACTTTCGGGAGTTGAATCATTACCTAAATATCTGATTGATAATGTTTGCGGAGTAATTTCATCTCCGCTCCTTAAAAGAAACTCTGTTTGTTCTTTATAATAATTATCATAGTCATGCTTGCAGTGTTCAAAATTAGTGTCTTGATTTTTAACTAACTCCTCTAATTTTTGCACGTTAACAGATGCTAAAAAATACCCTTTTGGAGCTCGCTTAATTCTCCGGAGTATAGCATTTGGTTTTAATAAATCTTTTGTCGAAATTTTTTCAAACTTAATACCAAGATTAGCCAAAATTGTTTCAATACCCGCATCTTCAGTATCAGGTGCAGTTATTGTATATTTACTAACTGCATAATCATTAATAGAAGGAATATATTGAGAATAATCATCTGTTTTGTAGGGATTAAAAGGTGTTGGGGTCAGACTTGAATCAACAATTGATTCAGTGTATTGAATGTTGTTTCTGTCTAAATGTTTTGTCAATTGAGGAAAACCGTATCTGCCGTTTTCCGCATCTTGTTTTGTAATATATGCTTTATATGTACTGCCAAATGAAACAGAATTTATCATTATAGTTTTTCCCTTCTTTTGCTTGAAATATATTCCTATAATACTTGTAATAAATTAATTTGCTAAAAAATTATTATAATTTCACAATCTTTAACAAAAAATTTTTTTACGAATTTTATATTTATCAAAATTAGGACAAAATTATGCCAATAAAAATTATCCCCGTAAATTTTATAAATTATAAAAATATACACCCCCAAAACCCTCCTGTTAAAATAAATATCCAAGATACGATTTCTTTTTCGTGCAGCCAAAAAAAGACATCTAAAGCTGCTGATTTTTTAAAAAAATTTGAACAAAATTATCCCGATATGGACTTAAATGACGCAGCTTATGAATTTACTTCAAAAGAAGAAAACAAACTTGGACAAGGTGCAAAAAAGGTAGTCTATTCTATAGACGGGATTAATGATTTCGTTATTGCAAGATTGTTAACTCCGGATAAAAACTTGGGCAGTGAATTTATAGAATGCGAAAATCCTTATCCGAAATATAATTTTTCTTTGCCGATTTTGCAAAATTCTAACTTTATGATTATGGAAAAATTAAACGGACAACCATACGGCATGGATAATTGGCAAACAAAATATGTCGGATATATTAAAAATGGCAGCGCAATCCCTGCTCAAGATGCAAAAAGTTTTCTGGATAAGATGATTGAACTTGAAAAACTACCCTTAAACTCTTTTGTTGATTTCGCTAGTCAAGTTAAATATCTTTCTGAGCACGGCATTAAAATAGATTTTTTTAACCCGAATAATATAATGATAGATTTTGTAAATAAAAAAATTCAATACTTTGATTTCTTCGAAGATCCGTCAAAATTTTTGTTCCTTAAGCCCGACTTGAATTGTACACAAGATTTAATTTGTGTTTTGTGTGATGCACTTTTGCATGATGAATGTATGAAAGCACTTGATGATAAAGATAAAACTAAATTATGCGAAGTTACAAGAAGCATTATACGAAAATGCCAAATCGCTGGTAAAATTGCAGGATTGAGTGATGATAAGACAATTACGGAAAAAACGTATTCATTTGTTCAAAATTCACTAATGAAAAAAGGCTTAGGCGATAAAAAATATATGCAATGCTATAAAAAGTTTGAAAGCCGATATTTTGATAGTTTTTAAGGATAGTATATCTATATTTCGGTGCCACTTCGGCATTTCGCTACGCTCAAGCCTACGCAAAATCCTTAAAAAATCGGGATGACAAAATTTTGATGAGTGTTGAAAATATACTTGAAGTTTGATTATTTTGAACTGTTGGTTTGATGGTGCAATGACAAGTTTTGAACCTGATAAGGTTATAATTACTATTAAATCTTATTTATAGTAATTAGTACATAATCAACATTTATGATAAAATTCAACTATGGAAAATCAGAAATTATTATACATAATAGCAGGTGCAAACGGCTCGGGAAAAAGCACTTTAGCTGAGGTTTTACTTAAAGAAAAAAATCTTGATTTTTTAAATGCTGATGAAATTGCAAAAGAAATTTCGCCTAATGCTATTGATAAAGTTCCAATATCAGCAGGAAAAGTTTATTTTAAAAGATTACAACAATATTTTAATAATAATAAGTCTTTTGCCGTTGAATCAACATTATCGGGCAATAATATTATCAGAATAATAGAAAAAGCTAAAAAGCAAAATTATAAAATTATTTTGGTATATTCTTTCTTGCAAAATTGCACTTCTTGTATTGAAAGAGTTAAACAAAGAGTAAAAAACGGCGGACACAATGTAGCTGAAGCCGATATTATCCGCAGATATTATAAAAGTATAATGAATTTTTGGACAAAATATAAAAATATAACAGATGAATGGACATTATTCTATAACGGATATGATTATGCTCCTTCAATAGTTTCTTTTGGACAAAAAGATAACTATGATATAATAAATAAAGAATTACAAAATAAATTTGAAAGTATATTTCAATTTGCAAAGGATAAAATAGAAAATAATGACAGATAAAGATGCTTTAGAATTACTGAATATGTTTACAACAGCTTGCAAAATTGCGAAATCAAGAAATAAATTTGAGTTCAGATTAAATATGCAAGAAGCCACCCTGTCTGAATTATTAAAACAAGCTTTCCCGTACTTAAAAGACGATATAAACAGAAATAATATTGCTAAAAGTATTTTGAATAATTAATTTTCATAAGGAATTTGTTGGGTTGAAACTCAACCTACTTGCTTTTGCCATTTGATTTAAATTTTCACCAAGCATAATCCATGCTGTATTATTGTCTATATGTATTATTCCTTTTCTTTTTCTATTACTCTTCTTTGTATATCTTTAACTATTTCGTTTGCATTGGAAAAACCATTAATAAATTTAATTTTATAATTTTTTAAAATTACTATCAGTACATCAGAAAAAAAAGGAGGAATATATTTAAAAGAGCATACTTGTTTTATTGCATTAATATATATTTTTTTCTTTAATTTATTTCCACTTATATGTAATACAGATTCATCAGTTATAATTATGACTTCAGAACAACGAATATTAAGAGATAAAATTATCGATATAAAGCAGAAAACAAATAACATTATATATGTATAAATATTAAAAAGACTATATCCGGCTAAAGCTGTTGGAAAAATAAAACTGATAAAACCATATATAACAAACATAATAAGCAAAAGAATAGTATATATTATATCGTCTGAATAAAAGCTGTATTTAATAATATTCTCATTTTCTGTAATAAATTTCTTTGCATGTTCTATTGATTCAATATTTTTACTTTTTTTAAATTTTTTTAAAATTGGATTTAATGTAAAAAATACTAATAGAAAAATTATTAAAAAATACATAAAATTATACATCCTTATCTAATTTATATATTATCTTTATATTTGTTATTCTTTTTACTCATTATCCTTAATATATACAAACAAAATAAACTGACATAGCTCGTAGATTGAGTTTTAATCCAACATTTTCAAAATAGTTTTTGTTTTGTGATTTTTGTTCTATATTTCCATTCTTATCGTTATTTTCGTTATATATTATATAAAAATATATAATTATTTTAAAGAATTTTCAAAACGGAAAAAACCAAAACAATCAAACTGTCTGTGCTTTTCAGTCATAGCTTGATTTTTCGCTTAAAAATTTTGAGTCCGTTTTGGTGTAATAAAAGTCCGTTTTTGTCCAATTTCAAAATGAGAAAATCATCTTATTTCTGACCGCAAAAACTAGCATTGTGTTTTTAACAGAGGCGAATAGGAAACAAAAAACTTCCGGCTTAAAACTGACATTAAAAGACAGCGTAAGCCGAAGAAAATCACGAAACATGAAACCTGCGAGCAATTTAAACGACATAAGGATTATTGCTTCACACCTTCAAGTCGCTCACTATTTGCTTCGCAAAAGTCGTTCGCTATTTCAGTTATACAAGAACTTTCAGTTTTATTATTTTGAACAGTTAGTTTGATGTTACAATGACAAGATATGAACCGGACATATTTCTATGTATTATCAATACAAAATTTTTAGCATTTCACGTTTACACTTTTTGTGCAGATAATTTTAAATCGTACCCTAATCCTGTAAATATTTTATGCAAAATTTCAATGCTCGGAATCATTTTTCTTGAAAATATTTTATATAATGTAATCCTGTGAATACCTATAATATTTGCAAATTCACATATAGTATATTTAGCCTCAATTAAAGGTTTGAGGTTATATATTAAATCATTCACATCTTTTGTTTGTGAATAGTCATCAAGTAGACTTTCTAACCACATTTGAGCATATTCACTGTCATTTTTTAATTGTTCTTTTAAATTATTTTGATGTTTAGGAAAATTATTTAATAATGTTTGCTCTTTTTTATTCATTATTTTTTCCTTTCATTGTATTCGTTTAAGTATTTTTCAGCTAATTCTATATCCTTGCTTTGTTTTGATTTATTACCGCCTGTAAATAACAAAACTATGGTATTTTCAATCTCGGTATAATATATTCTTAAACCGTTAGAAAATTTAAGTTCATAAAGATATTCTGAAAGTCTTTTATTTTCGCCATATAAACCTCTTTCAACTTTGGATAATCTTTTATCAACAACGAGCCTTAAACTTTTATCAAGAGATTTATACCATTCCAAAAACGGTACTTTATTATCAACAGTTTGGTAATAAATAATTTCTTTCATAATATTATTGTAGCATATAGGCTACAATAATTCAATATATAAACAGAAATAATATAGCTAAAAGTATTTTGAATAATTAATTTTTTCCTAATGAATTTTATTTTAAGTGCTCTCGTAATTCAGTAGTTTTTATAATTTATAGTTTTTCTAAAAAATCTTTAGGGAGTTCATCATCTAAAAGTTTACCAAATTCTTCAAAACTCAATCCTAATCCTTTAATTATCTTTGATATATTATAGAAAGATACTTTTGTTTTAGCATTTATTATATCATCATAAGTTGTCATTGGTATTTCATTTTCATAACAAAGTTCGGTATATTTAATACCTTTTTCATTTTTTACCTTATTTATTATATTGGAGATTGCTATATATAATTTTTTTATATCTTCTTGCATTTTATTAATAATAATGCTAATTTCAATTTTATTTCCCCGAAGTTTCGTGGTAGAAAGTGAGGTAAAATTTTAGAATTCAAAAAATTCTTTAGGGTGAACATTTAGTGCTTTTGCAATATCAAATATCACTAAAACAGGAACATTAATTTCTGCCCGTTCCACCATTCCGACGTAATTTCTTGTCTTATTAATTAATTCAGCTAATTGTTCTTGCGTTAAATTAGCTATTTTTCTTTTCTCTTTAAGTTTTTGACCTAATTGTTTTAGAATCTTATTATTTACCATAAAGCCATTATTACATCTTTTTAAAAAATTCTTCCATTGTACTTTTTAATGCAGAAATTATTTTATATATATTAGTGTATTTTATATTTCTTTCGCCTCGTTCCACCATTCCAATGAAGTTCGTGGAAACTCCTGACAGCTCAGCTAATTGTGCCTGAGTTAAATTAACTGTTTTCCTTTTTTCTTTAAGTCTTTGACCGAATTGTTTAAGGATTTCTTTATTTTCCATATAGCCATTATTAAGTTTATTTTTGTAAAAATAAACAAACCCAGCGTGTTATTTTGTTCTTTTTGTGGTATAACTGAGTGTGTTATTCCATTGTTTTAAAAAAATAGGAAGGAGTTATTTCTAAAGCATTTATGATTAAAAACATTTTATCTATTGTTGTATTTCTTTCTCCACGTTCAACCATCCCTATAAAATTAGTAGAAAAACTAATTTTTTCTGCTAATTGAGCTTGGGTTAATTTTTGTTCTTGTCTAATTTCTTTTAGCCTTTTTCCAAAGCGAAGTAAATTAATACTTTTATCCATAAAAAAATATTAAAATTTAATCCTATTTTAATAAACAAACTGAGCGTGTTATTTCAAAATATAAAGAATATAGAAAAGTATGAAAAAGATTTAGAAGTACAAAAAAAAGGAGTAAAAAATGAAAAAACTTTTAAATCTTAAAAATGAAAATTTAGAACTGAAAATAAGAAGGGAAGCTATAAAATTTGCTTCAATAATCTCCGGGGAGTTAAGACAATTTTGTAATAAATTTCAAAAAAAAGATATCAAGGAAATAAACGAATTTAAACAAAAAATAGATGATGATAATACACTAAAGGAATTTTTAAATCGTTCTGAAATAATATATAAATTCAATTTTATTGAATCTGATAGCAAGTATATTGACATAATTTTTAAACTGTTTAAGCCAGATAGAATTTATAAAAATAACGCAAAAATAATATCTGAGAATACAGGGTTACACTGTATGTTAATTATCTATATTGTTATAAATTATATAAACGATAACTTTCCCGTACGGTTTCGGAAATCTTTTTCAAAAGAAGAAAAGAATTTAATAAAATACTTATTATTTAGAGGAAACGAAGAAAGTTATATGAAAAAATATAACATTTCAAAAAATGAATTGAATATTAATATAAAAAGTATTTGTGATAACCTAAAATGCAAAGACATAAATAAATCATTAAATATTATTTTAATTGAAAAATATTTTAGGAAAGAAAATAGTGAGTTTTTTAATAAAATTAATGAATTAAAAGCGATATAAAAATTTAATGAATGCAAGACTATGCGGAGTGTGAGAGCCAGCGAGCAATTTAAACAAAATAAGGATTATTGCTTCACACCTTCAAGTCGCTCACTATTTGCTTCGCAAAAGCGTTCG